>CAYSOI010000009.1:0-7589 GCA_964432425.1 uncultured Opitutales bacterium
CTCAAGGTTGACGAGGACAGCGTGACAGGGAAATAGGTCCTATACGACCTATAGGACTTATTGTTCCTTACGGCGAATTCGTGGCCAATCCTTCCAACTCCGCCAACTTCCGAGCCTTCTGATCATAGCTCCAGAATGCGTCAAAGTTCAGAGCTATCGCAGAGGAGACATGAACCATATCGTAGGTTCGGAAACCATATTTCTGGGTATACCGGTGAACCATTGATTCAAAGATTGGGTTGAGATCTGTCCAGGGAATGGATACCGGTTTGAGAAGTTTCCCCTTGGCAAGTTCTTCTTCAAAAAAATGGATACCAATGGCGACACTTTCAGGCGTCATTCTCAATTGGCCAGAACGTCTGGACTCATAGACCATTCGGTTCATGGCATTCAGGCATTCATATCTCAACAAGGGTGGAACAGGAAATGGAGAGGAGAAGTCTGTCTGAAATTCCTGCAAGAGGGACCATGGGGACTTCGATCCATCGAAGTTGAGGAAGAGTCTGATCAGGAAATTCGTATCCGCGTAGACGTTCATTCTTCCCCTGCGATGATCCGGTCCAATCGTTCCATCTCTTCCGGATTATTGATAGGCTGACATCCGGCTTCATCGAGCTTCCGATATAGCTCATCAAAATCAGGAAGAGTGATACCTTCATCACGAGGAGTTTCCAGCAACTTCAAAGAGTATTTCTTTCCCGCTCTGGTGCGGATTTCGACCTCGCCTTCTGCATCACAGGTGGAAAGCACCTTGGCCGGTTTTCGGTTTAAGTCCCGAACTGTAAAAGATGCTAAATTCGCCTTCATGTCTGACATAGTGGCAGACATGAGTGATACTGCAAGAAAGAATAGGTCCTATACGTCCTGTAGGGCTTATTTTCCGAAACTACGGCCTTCTCTCCAGTTCCTTGAGTTGTTCGTTGAGAACTTGTTTGTTGAGGGTGCGGGTTTCTTTGTCCCGGTTTTGGGAGAGTTCGTTGAACAAGCGCCGGGTGTTGAGCTGGGCGTCCTTGTAGAGATAGGCAACGAGGGCTTCGAGTTCGGGATCTTTGTAGGGGCCGTTGCGTTTGCGGATGAGCCTGTCGGCGTGATAGACGCTGGCGGTGAGGACGAAGAGTTCGGTGCCGATTTCGACGATTCGGCTCAAGGTGAGTTGTCGTTTCTCCAATGCGGGTCCATAGCGAACCATGTTGTGGAAGAGAGTTCTGGCCAGACGGTGACTCGTCTTCTTTACAAATCGCATGTAGGGCTCAAAGGGGCGATATAGTTGATAGGGGGGATCTTTCAACTCGGGCAACCATCGGGCTGGATACCAGAGGGCGTAGAACATTCCGGCTTTGATGGCGGCAATGCCGCGTTTCCAGAGTGGTAATCTGGAGTCCAGAACCGCTCCGGCTTTACGCAGGTGTGGGTCCAGTGCTTCTCTGGCAAGGAAAAGGCGCATGATTTCGCTGGAGCCCTCGAAGATGGTGTTGATCCGGGCATCTCTCAAAAACCTTTCTACCGGGACGGCTCGTTCGCCGCGTTCTTGTTGGGATTGTGCGGTTTCGTAGCCTCGGCCTCCACGGATTTGGAGAGCGTCATCGGCAATGCGCCATGCCACTTCCGTACCCCACATTTTGGCCATGGCGGCTTCCATGCGGATGTCGACATTTTTGCGGTCTACCAAATGGGCAACCATGTTGACCATGGATTCGAGTGCGAAGGTATGCGCAGCCATACGGGCCACTTTCTCGGCAATGGCTTCATGCTTGCCGATCCGTGAGCCCCATTGGCTGCGCTGGTTCACCCAACGACGGGTTTCCTCAAGACATTTCTTGGCCAGTCCGGCACAGGCTGCGGGGAGAGTCAGGCGGCCGGTATTGAGTGTACTCAAGGCCACCTTCAAGCCTTTGCCTTCGGCCAGAACGATGTTTTCTTTCGGAACCTTCACATCTTTGAACCGGATCACCCCGTTGTACAAGGCACGCAGTCCCATAAAATGGCAACGATGCGTAACCTCGACACCGGGGCTATCCATATCCACAATAAATGCGGTGATCCGTTTACGCGATCCAGGCAGAGACCTCTTGGCGGGAGTTCTCGCCATGACGATTGCGTATTTGGCTTTTGTGCCATTGGTACACCACAGTTTTTCTCCATTGAGAAGAAAAGATTCTCCATCTTCCACAGGGGTGGCGATGGTTGACATTTTGGCTGGGTCGGAGCCCGCTTCTGTCTCGGTAAGAGCAAAAGCGGAGATGGCTCCGGCAGCAACCTGGGGTAAATATTTTCGTTTCTGTTCCTCAGTTCCGAATTGTAACAAGGGCTGCGGCAATCCGATGGACTGGTGGGCAGAGAGTAAGGCGGTAATGTTTCCGCAACGGCTTCCCAGCAACATGGCGGCCCGACTGTAGTTGGCCTGAGAAAGCCCCAGTCCACCGTACTCCTTCGGAATCTTGATGCCAAAAGCACCGATGGCCCGAAGTTGATCGATCACGGTGTCCGGGATTTCTCCGGATTGATCGATCTCGTCCGGATCGGCGTATTCATCCATAACCAGGCGAAGTTTGCCCAGAAACTGGTCTCCGGCCTCCTTATCCTCTTTGGATTGCTCAGGATAAGGATACAGGGAATACAGATCCGGTTCGCCCATGAAAAGTTGACTGACGTAGGAGGGAATGGGTGGCGCAGTGTCACGGGCGTTTTCCGTCAATTCCAGAGCATCCCGTTTGTCCTTGGACATGTGGGAAGTATCAATGATGGATTTGGGGTTCTTGGATGAAGTTTTCATAACAAGTCTTCCGGGTTATGTGGTGAATGGATTTCGATGAGTGGATGTGTTGGGTAAGCAGGAATATTAGGGGGAGTTGGTGATGTGATCCACGGGTGTGGGTTTACGACGGGGCAAAGGCGAACTCTGGGGAATCAAACCCTGTACCAGGTTCTGCGATGGCATAAAGTAGGGTCTATCGTGTTGGGCGAGGTCCCTCATGGTGGCAGTGACTTTGTCGAAGCCCATGGTTTCGGCGTAGTACAATGGGCCACCAAGATGTGGGCACCAACCGGCCCCCAGCACCATGGCCAGATCGATATCATCCGAAGACCTGGATACACCTTCATCCAGGCACCGGGCTGCTTCGTTTACCATGCTGAAAACCATACGGTCGAGCAACGTCTGCCATGGGCGGCCCCGTACGAGTTTCCAATCCAGTTCCCGAAGAAGTTTTGGGTTGGGTGCCGGAGCTTTCGACCCTTTGGAGTATTGGTAAAATCCCTGGCCATTTTTCTTTCCGAGAAATCCAGCGTTGACCATCTTTTCCAGGATGTCGGGCAAGGGTGCATGAGCCGGAAGTTTTGCAGCCAGGAAATCCGAGACATGCAGGGCCGTATCCAGCCCAATTTCATCCATGAGACGAAGTGGCCCCATGGGCATGCCAAACTGCAGCATGAGGGCGTCAATTCTTTTGACGGTTTCACCGGACTGGAAGAGCTGAAGTGCCTCCATCAGGTAGGGGATGAGAATTCGGTTCACCAGGAATCCTGGGCTGTCTTTGGCCAGCACGGGGATCTTCCCGATCCTGTGAGCCAATGCAAACGCTCTGGCGATATTCTCTTTGCGGGTATGCCGGGTTTCGATCACTTCCAGCAGAGGCATTTTCAAAACGGGATTAAAGAAATGCAGCCCCAACAGACGCGATGGGTCCTTGAGATCTTTTCCAATCTCTTCAATCGGCAAGGCTGACGTGTTGGTTGCCAGCAAGGTGTCTTGGCCGGCCTGTGCTTCCAGCTCGGCCAAGACCTTTTGTTTCAGTGGCAAATCTTCCACAATCGCTTCAATGACTAAATCCATGGTACCCACGGCGACCTCTCCGGAAACCGGGGTGATGCGGTCGAGTCCCTGTTGGGCTTCCAGCGGTGTCATGATCTTGTTGCGAACGGCCTTGGAGTAGAGCTTGCGAATGGAGGCCATGCCTTTAGCCAAGGTTTCCGGAAAGACATCTTTGAGTATGACCCGCATGCCTCTGGAGCTGAGCCAATGTGCAATGCCGCTACCCATGATACCTCCTCCAAGGACAAGTACATTGCCAATGCCCCGTACCGGCTCCGACACTTCGTAGCCTGGATTACGGCGGGCTTTTTCCCGGAGAAAATGGAGGCGGAGCAAGCTCTTGTGCGTATTGGTTTGTGCCAACTTTGCGAACTCGATTTCCTCCTGCTTCAGAGATGCCTCGGGACTGAGGACCGTACTCCTTGCCAATACATGCTGAGCGGCAAGAGGTGCAGGAAAATTACCATGTGTACGTTTCTTCAGACCTTTGCAGATCCTGTAGGAAATAAATTGGGGAACCGGAGGGAAATTGGAAAGGTGAACGCGGCTTTTTCTTTTACCTTTGGCCAGGTATTTTTCTGCGGCTTCATGAAGGTTTTCCTCGTGGGCAATTTCATCAATCAATCCTACTTTCTTTGCCTGTCTCACATTGTACATCTTGCCTGTCAGTATGGCTGAGGATGCTTTCGGGAACCCAAGAAGCTTTGGTAGACGTGTACAACCACCCCAGGCTGGCAAAAGCCCGAGGTTGACTTCCGGGAAGCCCAATTTGGTGGACTTGTCATTGGACGCGATTCGCCAATCCGTAGCCAACACCAGTTCCATACCGCCTCCAAGGCAGGCCCCATGGATCAGGGAAACTTTGGGTATATTGAGGGCTTCGAGCCGGTTGAACAATTGCTGCCCTTCTTCAATAAACACAGGGATCTCGGCAGGATCCGCATGGGCCAGGACTTTCAAGTCCGCTCCGGCGAGAAAGATTTTGGGTTTATCTGTTTGAATAACGAGCCCCTTGACTTCGGAGTTGTTTTCAAGATGGGTCAGCTCCCGATCGATTTCCTTGAGGAAATTTTCACTGAGAACATTCGCTTTTTGCCCTGGAGAGTTGAAAGTCCAGATGCAGATTTTGTCCGGTGTAATTTTGCTGTAGAGGTGAACATTCATTTTGGTTACTGGGGGGGTTTAGGGTTGTGGATAGAAAGGAAAAATCAGTTGCGTTGGTCTGCCTCCAACCAGACAGCGGCTCCCTGCCCACCACCAACACAGAGGCTAACAAGGCCACGATTCGCTTCTCTGCGTTGGAGTTCTTTTAGGGTCGTGAGGACGAGTCTTGCTCCTGTAGCACCCACCGGATGCCCGAGAGCAATTGCCCCTCCGTTTACATTGAGACGATCTTCGGGTATCTGTCCCAAGGGGGTTGAACGCTGGAGTTCCTGACGACAAAACTCCTGGGAACGACAAGCTTTCTCAACGGCCAGGACCTGCGCAGCAAACGCTTCATTGATTTCAATCAAATCGGCATCGGCCAGTCCGAGTCCGGTCTTCTTTTCAGCGTCATGCATGGCGTACACGGGACCAAGCCCCATTCGGCTCGGTTTACAGCCAACATAAGACGCATGAATCAATCGGCCCAATGGGGTTAGGCCGTACTTCTTGACCGCACTTTCGGTCATCACCAGAAGGGCGACCGCACCATCGGTAATCTGGGAGGCATTACCGGCAGTGACCCTTCCATAGGAGCGTTGAAAGACAGGCTTCAGCTTGGCAAGAGCTTTGGTGGATTGCTCTTCTCTGGGACCGTTGTCCTGATCCACCATGATGGGTTTGGATCCTGCGGAGGCGGGGAAGTAAGGAAAGGTTTCCGTTTGCAGAAGAGCACGGGCAGAAATGGCTTTCCTGTGTGAGTAAAGGGAATAGAGGTCCTGCTCCTTTCGGCTGATGTCAAAATCACGGGCCAGGTTCTCTGCGGTTTCGCCCATATTCTGGTTACAGGTCGGGTCGGTGAGTCCCATTCGCAATGCCAACTTTGGCTGAAAATCCCGAGGTCTCATCTTCATGGCAGACTTGAGTTTCTGCACCGGGGTCCTTGCTCGGGCCAAGAGGGCAAACTTATCCGCCGTTTTCTGGGAGAAAAGGAGGGGATAGTGACTCATGCTCTCCGTTGCCACCACCGCGAAGATCTCTCCTTGTCCGGCAGCGGCCATTTGCTGTGCCTGGGTCAAGGCTTCCAGCCCGGATGCACAGTTTCGATGCACGGTGTGTGCGGGAATGGATTCCGGCAATCCTGATCGCAAGGCAATGACTCTGGACAAATTGGCCTCTCCAGCGGGTTGGCCCACACATCCGGTAATGATGTGATCAATGGCATCCAGTGGGACGGGTACTCGGGCCAGGACTTGCTTCAAAGCCTGGGTTCCTAGATCGACCGCACTTTCTTTGGCAAGGTCGGTACCCATTTTGCAAAATGGGGTACGCATCCCGTCAACAATGTGGAGTGGTGCATTCATAGCTGATTGACTTGTGCACTCGACCGACGATTCCGGCGTCTTGGGTTCGGTGCTGGGGTGAGTTTCGGCTGGTTGGGTTGGGAAATGGTGCGATGATCGACTATGCGTTCTTCCTTGAGAGCCGTTCCCAGCCCCTGGAGCTTTCTCATTTCGGCTTCGGAGCAGAACTCAATCCGGTTGGGGCGAAGTTCTGCCGCTTGAAGCAAACGGATATTGAGGAGCTTGCGGGTTGAATCCGGGTCGGCACCACGACTGAGAGTTGCCCTGAGCCACACGGTATCGAGTTCCAGTGGATCATCATTGATCTTTCGCAATTCGATCTGCCAGGTACCAATGGCCTGAACATCGTCCAGCACGTGCTCAATTTCGTTGAAGTCGACCAGAGTGCCTTTGATCTTGTGCAGTCGCATGGACTGAATTCCAGAGACTCTCGAAATCCGCCCGACCAGACGCGGCACATTGCGTCCACAACGTGGACAACGTTCGTGCACCAGACCTCCCTCTACAAGGTCTCCGGTACGATAACGGAGGACGAGAGTTCCTCTGGAATTCAGAGGGGTAAAGACAATTTCTCCGGCCTGTCCCTCGGGAAGGACTTCGCCGGTTTCCGGATCAATGATTTCAACGACTCCCAAATCCGGATAGAGGTGATAACCTGTGGTTTCTTCCCCCACGGGAGTGGCACATTCAGGGAAGGCCATTTTGGCTTCAGTGAAACCATAGGTGGCAAGAGTGGAGATCGTTTCCGCTCCGAGGGCTTTGGCCATAGTTGCCAACTTGCGGCGTGTACCTGGGGCAACTTTTTCACCACCAAAGGCGATGCATCGCAAACTGGGCAGATGCCGCCCCTCCTCAACTCCCTGCCTCAGCAGGTGATAGAGGAAGGTTGGCATTCCCACAAGGATAGCGGGATCTATCTTTTCAAGCAAATCCAGGTTTCCCGTCGTGCCCAGCAGCTTGCCGCCACCAGTGCCAATGGAAAAAAGGAGATGCTCCTGGGCTGCATAATGGGCCAGCCAATAAGCCAAATGCGGGGCATAAGGGAACAGGTTGGCGACGCGTTCTCCAGGCTGAACATTGCCAAGCTCAATAATTCGACCTCCGGCAATGCAGAGGTTTCGAATATCATGAGCTGTATGAAGGAAAGCAACAGGGTCTGCGGAACGACCCGTGGTACTGGTGAGCAGAAGGGGCTGGTACTCCCTGCGAAGTTGACGCTGCACCCTTTGCTTGCCCATCAAAAGTGCCTTGCAGATGGTCGAGGGCTTGCG
>CAYSOI010000009.1:7689-13008 GCA_964432425.1 uncultured Opitutales bacterium
AGGACGAGGTCCGCCATGGCGATCTCAGGTTCGACCATTCGTCCATGCGCCGTTTCAATACTGCGCATTAAGATGTCAAAGGCATTGCCGTGGGCAAAAAGGTTGAGCTTGGCATTAATTCGATGTCTCAGGGGGCGGTTTTCCCGGCGGTTCATTTCCGCATACTCCCGATGCTGGCTCATTTCATAGCCATGCACTTCCCGGAAAACCGTACTGACCGCCAGGACATTCTCGATGCCCATTTCTTTTAAGGAATGTACTGGTAGGGGGTTGCTTACGCCTCCATCAATGTAGGTGTGATGCTCCCGGTTGCAGGGGATGCAAATGCCAGGTATGGCAACGCTGGCATGGAGTGCGGAGGCCACATCACCATCCTGAATGAGAGTGGAACAAAGATTGCCGATATCCGTCGCGGTAACAATCAAGGGCACGGACAAATCCGTAAAATTCGCATCGTCCAAAAGCTTCCGGATGTAGGTTTCCAGCCGATCGCCTCGAAGCAGACCCCGGCGAATGTCGACCATGTGATCAAAAAGTCGGCGAAGATGCATCCATTCGCGAAACTTGCCGACATGATAGGTCAGCTGGTTGGAATCGTAACCTTTCGCCCAGAGTGCCCCTATGATGGCCCCAATGCTGGAACCGGCAATCGCATCAAACTCCAGCCCCATTTCTTCCAAAATCTGTAGCACTCCAACATAAGAAAAACCTTTGGCTCCACCGGATGAAAAAACGAGCCCCATTCGTGTCCCGGCGATTTCTCTGGCAATTCTACGGTATTGCCCAACTTGGCGGGATTTCAGGAGCTTTGAGCCTTTGGGGATGTTGAGGGAAGAACTGAGTGGGCGAATGATATGCCGGATCGGGACACCGAGAGTTTGTTCTAAGGGGCGCTTGTCCTCCGGTGCCTTCTCTTTCTTTTTTAATAAGAGAACCAACCTGATCCGCATGCGAAGCTCGGAAGGAATGGATTTTAGAAGGAGACTTGCCTGAAGCAGAGCCTCTTCCGTGTTATCCAGTAAAAGGTAGAGGCAGTGTTGAGTTTCCAGTCGGTGAATGATTTGAGAGCGGGTGATTCCTGCAGGTAAGGCCAAAAGATGAAGAAAGCAGTTTTCGGCTTCCACAAGGGGGCAGAGGTGCTCTGCAAAAAGACGTGCCAGCTCACTGTCATTGAGGTGCAGAAAGTGCACATACTTGTTTTTTCGAGGCTGTCTCGGGGCGTGAGATTTCCATTTGGGGTATTTGGAGTGTGCCCCTTTTCTTGAAGACAAGCGTACACTTGTCTCCCATGGCCTGGAAGATGTGTGCATTTTGAGTGCGGACTTTATCGTAGAGGGTCCGCGGTGCCTTTGTTGGTGCGGGTCAGTGCCGGCTTATACCCGGAGGCTCAAGTGGCTCTGACGGGCGGGTGTGGATAGTGTTGGAATGACATTTAAAACATACACCCCATTAGAAAAAGTTTCAACTGACATTTGTATTTTTTAAGCAACCCATGAGCATTACTAATCCAACAACGCCATACCGAACTCCCAATTATTCAAAAATAGGCTTCCAACTCCCCCACTACCATCTATCTAATTCACAGCCTTGAAGTCATCGACCAAAGGAGAATCATGAGACAAATCAGAGTTGGAATTATAGGAGCAGGAGAGAATACAAGGTTGAGGCACATCCCTGGGCTTCAGGCTATCGAGGGAGTGGAAATTATCAGTGTAGCCAATCGAAGACGGGAGTCTTCTGAGCGGGTAGCGAAGGAGTTTGGCATTCCGAATGTTTATGACTCCTGGGAGGAACTGGTGACAGCCGATGATTCGGATGCCATTGTCATCGGGACCTGGCCCTACCTCCATTGCCCTGTGACGTTGGCAGCCCTCTCGGCAGGAAAGCATGTGATGACGGAGGCTCGTATGGCAATGAATGCAGAAGAAGCCCAAACCATGCTGAAGACATCTCAGCAGTGCCCGGAGTTGGTTGCTCAGGTCGTACCCTCCCCTTTTTCTTTGCCAATTGATAAGACCTTGAAACGCCTGATTGAGGAAGACTTTCTTGGTAAACTTCTGGCAATCGAAGTGCAGGCCACCAGTGGAGAGTTTCTGGATTCGCAATCCCCGATGCACTGGCGACAGGATGTTGAATTCAGCGGAATGAATATCATGACTCTGGGCATCTGGTATGAGGCGGTGATGCGTTGGGTTGGCGAAGCCACCAAAGTGAATGCTCACGGAAAAGTCTTTGTGCAGAAACGGAAAGATCCCATCACAGGGGAATCCAAAGCGGTCAAAGTACCGGAACATATCGTAGTCACTGCGGAGATGGAGTGTAATGCCATGGCCACTTTCCAGGTATCGCAGGTAACGGGAGCCATGGCAGTGAATGAAGCCAGGCTCTTTGGCACAGAAGGCACACTGCTTTTCCGTAACGGAGAACTATTGGGTCGCAAGGTGGAGGATACAGAATTTTCCAGGATTCCGATACCCTCAGAGGAAGCAGGAGGTTGGCGTGTGGAAGAGGAGTTTATCAATGCGATCCGAGGTGATGAGAAGATCACCCACACGACCTTTGAGGACGGAGTCAAATACATGAAGTTCACCGAAGCGGTAAACCAAAGTATGGCCGAAGAAAGAACCATTGCGATTTCTTCAATTTAGACTTCGTTAGGAGAATGAGAACGTTTCTACTTTTGGCATTGTTGTGGCTTTCCGCCAATCTTCATGCGGCTGACTGGCCCCAGGCAACGGGACCTAACGCCAATTTTGTGGTGAAAGGTGAGGCACCGGAAAAGTTCAGTGTTTCGTTGAACCAAAACATTCTCTGGCGAACTTCCATGCCCAGCACAGGCCAAGGGACTGTGATTGTCTCCGGGAAGAAGGTTTTTGTGACCTCCCATGATGTGATCAAGGAAGGCACGGAGATGGGCTCGACCATTCTCGGCTTGTGCCTGGATGCGGAGTCAGGGAAGGAACTTTGGAGACGGGAAATTCCGGGAACCCGTACGACGGATCTATCCAGCCTCTTCAGCGACAACACGGCGGCCTCCCCTGTTGCGGATCAGGACCGTGTCATCTTCACCAATGTCGGCGGTACCGTGAAATGCTTTGATCATGATGGCAAAGAAAACTGGTCCCATACCTGGACTCCATTTGGCCGACACCACGCCCGGCAGCATGAACCCATTCTGCATGATGGAAACTTGATCCTGATGCATGCTCCCCGCTACGATTTACCGGTTTCAGTGACAACAAAGAAAGGCTCTCAACCACTGGGAAGAGGCAAAGAGTACTGGACCCATCTCCTGGCCTACGATGTGAAAACTGGGAAACGCATCTGGCAGGCGGAATGCGGAACATCCGTCCACTCCAATTCCATGATTGGTAAACTGGACTGTGATCGCTTTGCCATTTTGACCGGACGTGGAGGTGGCCACAAGCCGCCGGAAGAACCTTATGGCGTCAGCCTGGTGGATGCGAAGAATGGAAAGAGCATTTGGGATCGAGCCATTCCGGGCTATGCGGCGATGCAAAATGCATGCTGGAGTGACACTCAGGCCGGATTACTCATCGGCAAGGAACTGGTCTTGCTCGATGACAAGTCCGGTGATGAACAGAAGCGAATCTCCCTAACCGAAGGCGTCACTGTCACGAAAATGGTCGACAACCAGTATGTGACACAAACCCAGCAAAGCCTTCCCAAAGCCAAGAAATCCTTCACCTACACCACCAATCTGATGCACGGAGATTATTATTTTTTCCGCACCTACAGCCATTTCCTGATCGGAAGGGTGCATCTCAAGACAGGGAAAGTGGAGTATCTCCAAGTGCCAGTTCAAACCATTCGAAAACCAGGTCAGAAAGAAGAAGTGCTCTGGGATAAGGCCTTGAAGAATGACATGAAGAACGCGGAGGGTTTCCTGGCCACGCAAGACAAACGCAATGCAGGCAACGGATGGGGCCATGTCTCTGCGGCCTGCCCAATTGTTGTCGGAGACCGGATCTATTTTCCCACTATGGTCGGTATGGTCTACGTGCTGCAATGGAATGCGGAAAAATGGGATGCGGATGCCTTGGATTCCATCAGTGATCTTGGCCCTGCCGGAGAAACCTGGTCATTGTCCTCACTCTCCTATTCCGACGGAAAACTCTATGCCCGAACCCTGAAAGAAGTGATCTGCATCGGGGAAGCTAGCAACTGACGCTACTTGGCCAACTCGTCGTAATATTGTTGGACGAGATCGGAAAAACGCTGGGGAACCGGATCACGGTCAATGGGCGTTTTGGTAGGTTGATCGTCATTGAGTTTCCGGAGTTCTTCATCCAATTCCTCATGAAGTTCGGCCAATGGGTTGAGAATATCACCAATCACCTGGTCCCATTGTGGCTCTTTTCCGTGTCGCTTGAAGTCCTTGCGTATGCTTCTGGCTTTGTCCCTGATTCGGGCAGCTTTGTTTCGCAACTCCGGATATTCGATCATTTCCTCCAGATCCCGGAGTTGATCGCTGAATTGGATGTAGTCCTCCCCTGTCATGGGACCTCCCGTGTTGGAGCCAAACCCTTCCTGGGGGTTTTGGTTTCCACTTTGCCCTGGTTTGGGTGTGGATGGTTTTGTGGGCTTGCCACCTTGTTCTTCGGATTTGGCTGTCTCGCTGGAAGGGGCTTTCGCATCTCCGGGTTTGCCGTCTTTTGACTCGAAAGGATTTCCCGGTGGATTGCCTTTTTCGGGATTTTCCTTCGGCACTTGGGCTTGGGCCTGGTCTTCCGATGTGGCGGGCTCGTTGGTGGGAGCTTGGGAGTTACCCGGTTTGCCACTCTTGGGTTCAGAGGGCGTTCCCTGCGGTTTTCCTTGTTCAGTACTCTCCTTGGATGCTTGGGCTTGGGATTGAGCTTCGGAGGGTGACTGGGCTTTCGTCTGGGTCTCGGATGGTGTCTGCACCTTCGATTGGGCTTCGGCTTGGGCCTGAGATTGTTCTTGAGCCTTTTGGGTCACTTCATCCTTGACCTGTTTCTGTAAGTCTTCCACTTGCTTCTTCGCCCGTCGAAGGGATTCCTTGGGATCACCGAGCACATGCTTGGCGGCTTCATCCACGTCCTTTCGAATGCCAGAAAGGGTGTTGGCAGCATTTTGAAGCGGCTCCTTCGCTTGTGGAATGAATTGGCGTTTCAACAGATCCTTGGAGGTACTCAGATCTTCTTTCAGTTGTTCAGTGCGGCGATTTCGGAGGGATTCGTATAGTTTTCTGGAAAGCAAAGGTTCGGATTCTTCGGCTTGTTCCGTCACGGTTTTCATCTGCTCCAGAAGGTTTTCCGTACGCTCAAGCTGTTGTTC
>CAYSOI010000009.1:13108-24445 GCA_964432425.1 uncultured Opitutales bacterium
CGATTCTGCAATTCATCCAAGTCCGCCAGCAGGTCACGTTGCTGTTCCCGCAATCGCTTCAATTGCTTTTCCAACTCCTCCTCTTCTTTGGTTTCCTCTTGCTGCTCCATGGCCGCATTGAGGTCTTTGATTTTGGAAGAGAGATCCTCTTGTCGCTTGGCAAGTTCACGAAGTCGATTGAGTGCCTGCCGATCTTCCCGTTGTTCAGGATCATTGGCCGGGTCGGCCTGATTGGCAGTTTCGTAACGCTGTTCCTTTTCCTTCAGGTCGAGGTTGTCCAATTGCTGTTGCTGCTCGGAATTGTTACTACGCCCCTGCCCTTTGCCTTGTTGAGATCTTGTAATTTGGGACTCTCGGGCTCTGGTTTTCAGGAGTTGAGCGTATGCACTTTGTTCGGGAGATAAGGCGAGTGAGAGATTGCCCCGATCTTCGGACTCTTTGGCTTTCTTCAACTGTTCAACAGCCTGATTCATGAACTCCACGGCTTTCCCCAGAGTCTCGGCAATTTCAGGATCATCAAACTGTTCCACCGTTTCCTCCGTTTGCACCACCAACTCTTCCTGGCTTTGCAGAATGGTGTCCACATCTTCAGCAAAACTGTCGAGTTTGGCCCGATCATGGAGCAGGTTCCAGGTCGCATTAATGATCATCTTCTGTGACTTTGCCAATTTTTCGGCGGAAGCCTGAGCACCTGGTGGAGACTCTCCTTCCTGGGGGATGCCTTCCCGGTATATGTGATCGAAGGGCCGGATCTCGGCAAAGTGCAAATCCGCGTAGACTCGGCGGAGAGAACCATCCTTCGCACGGTCTTCAGCCCAGAAATGCCACGTGACCAAGTCATCCGGCACAACTTTCAATTCCTCCAGCGGCAATAAATGGGAGACACTTTCGGATTTGGCATCCGGAAGTTCATGGAGTCGGATCTCCTCTGCCTTTTTGCCGGGCAGCTGATAGGTCAACCCATACGCATGCAGGCCGTAGTCGTCCGAAATTTTGGCTTGAAAAGTAAGTTCCTGAAGAGCGGAAGCCTGCACATCGCCACGTGGATGTTTGGTTTGAATTTTCGGGGGCTTGTTGGGCAAAACGTTGATCTGGAAACGGGGTGGCAATTTGTTGGTACGCCCATCCTTATCGTTCAAATGAAGTTTGTAGGTGGCATTCTTCTCGGGAGTCAAAGTCAGGACATATTTTGCAGATTCCTGTGGATGCGGCTTGGCTTCAAAGACCTGCTCCGGCTCCTTCCCTGTGCGAAGTTCAGCAGTAGCAACCTCTTTATTGAGGGCAAATGTCAGGGTGACTTTGCCACCTTCTGCAATACTGACAATACGGACATCTTCAAGTAGCTGTTTGGGTATCCTCGTGTATTCAGGAGGTTCGAGAAGAGCATTAGCAGTCAACAAAACGGGATGTGTGTAGGTGGTGATGGTGAAGTCCGGCGTGACACCATCTTCATGCTCAACCCGATACTTCGTGTCCTGTTCAATTCTGGGCAATCGGACCGCAAAGATTGGATCTTCCAAAGCCCTTGTCATGGAGAAGCTCTGTTCGACGATAGAGTCCGGGGAGAGCTTCAAAATGGGTGTGGAGTCCGGCTGCTCAGGGAATGTTGCGGTGACCAGAAGTGTGCTTCCGGCTTCAATTTCCACATCTCCAGGGTCCACTTCGGGAAGATTCTTGGGCTCAGGCGGCACAGGCTCCGTTTCGCTGGTTTGCACCACTTGTTGAACCGGAAGCCTGGATTCCAGATCCGGCATGGAAAGGATCTGCCAGACAAAGAAGAAATAACCGCAGCCCATCCACAAACTGAAGCTGGACCGATACAAGAGCCCCGTGGTCTCCACCCCGATCTTCCAGTCATGCTCTTTGGCATGAGAGATGGCTTCCGCCAACAGACGATTCTGGAAAAAATCCAGCTTCTCACTTTTGTCGGAAGGCCTTTGCTCAATGGCAGTTTGCAACAGGGTTTTGGCCTCAGGATACTTGTCAATCAAACGGCCAATCAGATCAAAGTAATCCACTCGGAAGAACAGAAAGCGGAAGAACGCATAGCCTGTTGCCCCAACAGCAATCCCAAGCACACTGGCCAAGGGCCAAAACTCCCAGGCTTCTTCCACGCCCTCTTTGCGATACCAATAGACGGCAAAGGCTCCAAAGAAAGCCAACATCCAACCGACGCCCAACCGCTTCCACAACTCCATCATCTGCACACGTTTGGCTAAGGGGGTAAGACGGATTCTGAGTTGCCTGTCTAACATAAGAAACGGGTTGGTGCTGGTGAGGAGCGGATATGCTCATTATTAACTACGTCACCAGAACGCTACTCACAAGCAGAATGTGCAGAAAACTACGCAAACTCTTCCTCGTTTAAGAACACAAAAAAAGGAGCCCGGCATGAAACCGGGCTCCTTTAAAAAATGAATCTGGAAGGTAGATCTAGACTGAGGTGATCATGAAGACCTTGG
Organism: uncultured Opitutales bacterium; assembly: GCA_964432425.1. Lineage (GTDB taxonomy): Bacteria > Verrucomicrobiota > Verrucomicrobiia > Opitutales > JABJCN01 > JAYPDO01. Next base: position 15,571 of record CAYSOI010000009.1, read on the forward strand.
CATCTTTGTTGATCTTGGCAGCCGCCCCTTCCAGGTGAGCGGGTGCTTCCAATTCGACGCCCTCACCAACCGCAGCAGTGCCGGAGATGAGGATCGCAACCTTGCCATAGAGGTCTTCGCGGGTCTCTTCTGAATAATCCACCACTTTGCCGGAATCGATCCAACGGCGCATTTCCAGTTGTGACCAGTTGGCATATTGCTCTTTCGGGGAAAGGATGTTTTCTGCGAAACGGGCACCTGCAGTCTTCCAGAGACTCCTAGCCAATTCTACCGATTCCGCCATGACAGATTGCATGTTTTCGGTAGAAAGCCAGCGGGCAGTCACTGCCGTATCGGCAATGGCATTTGCAGTTCTTGGAACCCCAGAGAGAACTGCCATTTCTCCGATGACGGCACCACGTCCCAAAATGTCGACCACAGTGTCTTTGATTGCTACTTTCACACTGCCTTTGGTAATCACCACCAGGCCATCTCCGGGATCCCCCATTTCCATCAACATCTGACCGGAGGTGTAGACCTTCTCTTCAGACAGGCTGACAATCTTGCTGATGACCTGCTCTGGCAATCCTTGGAGCCAGGTAACCTCACGCAGGACTTCCTCAGAGGTCGGCATTTTGACCTTCAGCGGCTTGTCCATGATGTCCTTCATCCGTTTTTCGACATCAGTCAGCAATTTGTTGGCTTCGTCCGCCTCAATGGTTCCCTGCTTCTTCATCTTCTTCACAGTGGAACGTTCGTAATTGAGAAGGGAACGGATCGCATCTTTGGTCTCAATGCTGACAGTCACATCCGGGTATTTTTCCTGAAGGTCTTTGATGTAGTTAAGTCCCTGGATCCGGTTTGCATCAATCTCACTCTTGAGCGTCTTCTTAATATCTGCAGCCTGGGCATTGTCATCGACTCCGAGAGCCAGACTGTCGACGAGTTTCTTCACGTTATCCTGAGCTGCAACAAAGGCTTTTGCTGCGTCATAGGAAGAGGCCAAGCGGTCCGAAAAACCACCTCCCAACACAGGAACATTTTGCAGAAACTCCAAAGGCACTCCGAAGAAGGAAGGCGTACCACAAAGGTTCTCCAGGTATGGGCGGTGGGAAAGAGGCACCGAACCGTTCAAGTCTAAAATTTCGCTGATATTTCCAGACAGTCCATTCACCGCCTGAGCCGAAAGCAGACCTTCACCAAACTGATTCCAGTAGCTCGCCTTTTCTTTTTCCAGCAGACGCCTCCGGGCTTCTGCCAAGGTGTCAATGTTGGCTTTTTCTTCGGCAGAAATTTCCGGGACTTCAATGTCGGGCAAGAAGGGGCGAACATGAGACCAGCTGGCACCGCCAAGAAAGCGGTCGTTCTTCATCAGGTTCATTTCTTTCTTGGCACCGGCTTCAACCAATTGAGCAGATTGCCCCATCATGAGAGCCTTCACGGCTGGAATCTTGGTCAGCCCCAAAGCATTGACGATGGCTTTGATGGTGGTGGCATTGACCAGAAGGGTCAGCAACACAATACCGGAAACATGAAATAGGAACTGGTCTCGAATACCAGCTGGAATGGGGTTAGCCGCACCACTATGAAGAGTCGGGCTGGCGACAACCAGAGCAAGGGCCAAACCAATGGCTCCACGAAGAGCCCCCCACCAGACAACGACAGAATCTTTTGGGGGTAATCCGTACCCGGCTTTTCTCATCCTTAAATAAAAGATAAGTATATTGGCTGCCCGGACCACGTGAATGATCACGTAAATGACTCCGAGCATGAGCAGGTTTTGGGTGAACGTGTGATCGAGAACAATGTTTTGGGAGATCACCACCCCTACAATCACGAAGATCAAAACATTACTGATGAAGGCGGCAAACTCGATAAACTCATGCAGGAAGTGCTCCACTTCCGGGCTGATTCGGGTACGTCCAAAGCTGGCCATCACCACACCCAGAGCCACAAGACCCAACACCCCGGAAACACCGAGGAAAGTCTCGGCGGCGTAGAAAGTCAGATAGGAACCTACGAGGATCACCGCAATTTCAATTTCCGGGTCATTGAAGACCCGTTTGACCCATGCTGCCGTGACCACTCCGATAAGCGCTCCCACGACCGCACCAGCTGCTCCAATTTTCAGGAAGCCATATGCGACTCCGCCAACGCTGAATGTTTGCTCTCCCACAATAACGGCAAAGAGGATCACAAAGGCGACGATAGCGGTACCATCATTGAGCAAAGACTCCCCTTCAATAAGCGTCCCCAGCTTCTTGCTGGCACCCAGTTCCTTCAGGAGTGCCACCACCGCAACCGGGTCCGTCGCACTGATAATGCCCCCAAAGAGCATACAAAGAAACCACGACATGGCCTTTGCATCCACATCCCCGAAACTGAATTCCCTCCATGCTCCTAAGCCAAAGGCTTCAATGGGAAGACATAGCCACAGCAGTGCTCCCGTCATTAATGTTGCGGTGACAATCCCTGGTCCTGCCATCCAGAAAGCGTTCTCGACGGACTTCTTGAAGGTATGCATGTCCAGTGCGAAAGCCGCTTCGAAAATCAAGATGGGAAGAAAGACATAAAGGATGAGGTGAGGATCCATTTTGGACCCCCAGTAAATGGCTTCCTGCATGTATTCCTTAACCTTCTCAAACCCCTTCTTCTGCTCATGATGACCACCATGAGCTTCGGCATGCGATTCCGAACCATGCGGTTCTTTGTGTTCAACAAGTGTATTCGTGGGTTCCGGAGTGTGGGGGACAGGAGGTACGTGTGGAGTAGGAGTTACTGCTGGAGTACGTGGGGTAGCAAGGGGTGTTGGCGATGAAGGAACCGTAGGAACAGTCGGCACAGGCCGAGGTGCCATGGCTTGACGAAAAGCAGCTTCCAAACCTGGGAACCTAACTTCATAACTGGGCCAGGCATTTTTGTGATCAAGAACCCGTCCAAGCTCAATGAGAAGTTCACGGTCTGAAAGGAGCAGTCTGGGGCTGTTTGGAGTTTGGCTTCTCAGGTGTGCCCGATAGGTATCTAGAAATTGCTTAACATTGCCGGAGTATTGAACGGGTGCAGGTAGACCTTCCGGGCCATGATGCCCGGCATTGGGGGATGCATGCTGCCCCGATCCAGAACTGTGATTTCCACCAGCATGCCCGTGTTTGGCATGCGAATCACTGTGCGATTTTGCCCCATGACCGTGTTCTCCATGAGCACCGTTTGCAGACTTGCCTTCTTTCTTTTCTACGAATGGTCGATTAAGAAATCCCATGACCAATCCTAGGATCAGCAGGAAAACGGTGAAGGGCAGCGGGATTTGCGGGAAAATTTTCAGGAAGTGTTTGGAGGCCGCACCGATGGCCAAACACATGATCAGGAAGAGTAGACCGTAGAGGTAATCATGGCCGCCTGAAGCCAAGAGAGATACAGAAGATAACAAGGGTGTCATGGTAATTCAGTAGGTCAGTGAAAATATAAATTAGGTGGAGTACTATTCAAAATTGGAAAACGTGGCAATTCCTAACAACTGCAATGGGACGGGATCAGAATGTAAGAAATTTGGCACCGGAACAGTCTATTATAATTAGTGTTTATTATCAATTTGGCATCGATGAAAATCGATCAACGGGATTGAATTCGAATTTTGCGAAACCCAGTGGCACGGCATTGGTCCATCATCCAGGTAATCGTCCGCAGTGGGGTCTGTTCGTCAGCGTGAACAAGGATTTGAGCTTGGCTATTGATACTGGCTGCGGTCTTAAGGAGATCGCTTAACTGTTGTTCCTCTATGAGGACGTTGTTGTAGAGAATTTGCCCTTCGTTATCCACAGATAGAATGATTTTATCGGTAAGCAAATTGGTTCCGGCAGTCTGAATTTCAGGTAAGAGCAGGTTAAGAGTCCGGGTTTGCCGAAACTGCATCGTCATTAAAAAGAAAAAGAGAATGACGGTCAGAACATCCAGTAGTGGCAAAATATTGATGCCGGGCTTTTTACGCTTTTTGCGAAGCGGATGCATGGTTTACACTTCCTGGTTTTCTTGGGTAGGTGAACTTTCGAGAAGTCGTTCCACGCCAGCGTCGATCCTTGCGGCCAGCACATCCACCCTTCGATCCAACCAGGTTCCGGCAATGAGGGCGGGGATTGCGATGGAGAGACCGATAATGGTTGTGCTCAAAGCCAGGGAGATGCCTTTACCAAAGTGAGCCGTGTCAGCAAATGGTTCATTGGCATCAAATCCTGAAAAGACGCTGACCAGCCCCGTTACCGTTCCGAGCAAGCCCAATAGCGGAGCAACGGCCACTACGATATCGAGCAGGAACACCCCGCGTTCGAGCTTGGAAACTTCCAGACGGGCAAAGGCTTTGAGTCCATCCTTGTCAGGTGTATTCTCCAGAAAAAACTTGAGAATGCGGCCACCGGCTGTGTTCGGTTTGGCTTCAAGATTGGAAAGGTCACCCACGATCAGAGATTCGAGGAGAGAATTGGGGAAAATCTTTCGACAAAAGAGGGCAATAAAACGCTCAATGAAGACAGCAAGGGCGAGGACGGAACAAGCCAGCAGAGGGTAGGAAAAGATCCCTGCGGCTTCGAGCACCTCGGATAGGGTAAGTTCCATTGTGGGGGAGGGGGAAATTTTGCGGTGGGGGGAACCGCAGTTGGAGTGGGAAGAACAATCAGGCGTAGGCCAGAGAGTCGGAAACGCCCCGAATTTCGTCGGAAGATTGAAGCAGTTCTGCGATGGGGTCCCAACGTCCTTGAGTCAGGGCTTGTCGTGCACTTTCAACAATGCTGGCCGGAAAGGTCTGGTCACCGGCAAGAATTTGCTGGTTATCCACATCCAGAGTGACCTCAAGATTGGGGTTGGCTTGGATCAGTCCTTCCAATTGTTTGCGAACTTCATCGGAAGCGATCATGCAGGGAATGCCCAAAGTGATGGAGTTGCCAAAAAAGATTTCGGCGTAGCTGCCGGCAATGATGCCTCGGATTCCCCAGTGATAGAGAGATTGTGGGGCATGTTCACGGGAACTTCCGCATCCGAAGTTGATCCCAGACAAAAGAATGGAGGCGTTGGCTCTGGCAGGATCTTCGAAGGGATGCGTCTTTCCAGCTTCCTTGGCGAAGACACGCTCATCGTAGAATGCGAATTCTCCGAGGCCGTCGAAAGTTACGCATTTCATAAAACGGGCAGGAATGATGCGATCTGTGTCGATATCATTGCCAGGTACGCAGAGAGCGGTTCCGGTGACTTTGGTGATTTTTTCCAGTGCCATGAGTAAGGAGTATGGTTGTTGTCTTTAAGAAAATTGGGAGGGCGGATTGTGGAGTTGGCAGGAGTTGGGGCAAGTTCAATCGTTCAGGTGTTGAAGGAGCACTTCCGTGAAAGCCGGGAGGTTATCGAAGTGTACGTTGTGCCCGGAATCCGGGATGGTATGGAAAGTGGAATTCGGGAAATGGATTTCAAATATTTTGCGATCCTCGGGCAAGATGTAATTGGAGTGCTCTCCTTTGATGATCAGCGTTCTGCCATGATAGCCGACTTTTCCACACAAGGGATTGGAGGAAATCTCAGGAAGGGCCTGCAACAATCCCTTGAGGTTGACTTGCCATTGAAAGCCCGGAGCTTCGGGAGGAGTGGTGCGAACCAGATTTGTCAGCACAAACTTCCGCATTCCAAGCCCAGGAACACTTGCGCTGAGTATCTCCTCGGCTTCTTTCCTTGATCGAATAACGGACAAATCCAAGGCATCCATCGCCTCCAGAATATCCTGCGAATGCGGTTCATAACCTTTCGGGGCAATATCGGAAACAATGAGGGATTCCAATTGATCAGGATGGAGATCAGCCAAGTGCATCGCCACCTTTCCCCCAAGGCTATGCCCCAACAAATGAACTTTTCCGAGCCCCTTGCTTTGCATCCATTGCAAGACCGCCTCGGTCAGACTGTCAAAGTTGATCTCCCGGGTATGGGGAGACTTGCCATGATTGGGCAGATCCAGTGCATGCACCGTGGCAGTGGTGGGAGCGAGGGCTTTCATGACCAGTCCCCAGTTTCGGGATGAGCCCAGCAAGCCATGGAGAATGACCACAATGGGGGCTCCCGGTGGGCCTTCCACCGAAACGGCATTCAACTCCGAATTCAACATCCCCGCTCAGGAATTGGATTCATTCTCCGTCGTTGTGACGGTTTCCGCTTCAACAACTTCGGCTTCTTCAATCCGCTTTTCCGAAGTTGGCCCAACCAGTTTGTCTCTCACTTTGCCAAGAAACCCTGTGCCTTCACTCTTTTCCTTCTGGAGTTTGAGTTCCAATTTGTGGTGAGCGTCCTTGAGATCTTCAATGCGGTCGCGGAGTTGGGAAATTTCTCCATCCTTTTCACTCAACTCACGGCGATGAGCATCCTCCCCTGCCCTCTGGACTCGGGACAAAGTTTCGTCAGAATGTTGCAGTTTGGTTTCCAGCTCTTTGTTGCGGGTCTTTAATTCCCGGGCATTTTTGATGGTCTGGATCCAAAGAGCCGCACCTCCGGCAAAACCGAGAATCAAGCCCCAGGAGAAGGGATGTTGAAGGATGGTTAGAAAAAACTCAGGCATTCTCAGGAGTGGTCTTGAGAGTTGGAGTGGTGACGTCGGCGATCACCTGCCGAGTAGTATCGGGCTCCACCACCAAACTTGTATTGAATCCATTTGGCCAGCCGAACCCATGGATATGCAGCTCGGTCAAAGGTTAGCCAACCTTTTTGATGAGCAAAGAGTCCAAGATAGAACCCGATAAGTAGGTAGATGAGTGCCATAGGTTTAGCTAGGAAAAGTTACCGGAGGTGAGTTGGCAATTGTTTTGTCGAAATTAGGGCTGGATGCAGAGAAGGTTCCCGAAAGTGCGAATGTAGAGGTGGCCATTGGCAATGGCAGGCGTACTCCGGCATTCTTCTTCGAGATCATTCACGGCCAATTGTTCAAATTTATCGGAAGCACGAATCGCCACGACCTTCCCGTAACTGGAAATACAATAGATCACGTCACCAGCCGCCACTGGTGATCCGAAGAACGTATCCTGGACTTTTTCCAGACGTGACCGCCAGTGCGTTTTGCCGGTAATTGGATCCAGGCAACTGAGGATGCCGCCATCTCCCCACAAAAAGACCAAGTCGTTGACAATGATCGGTGTGGGAATGTGCGGAACAGATTTCTCCACCCGCCAGACTTCTTTGCCTTTGGCCGGGTCCATCGCAACGATGTGCTTATCCTTGGTCGTAAATCCACAAGTGCCGTAGACGAGATTTTTATAAGTGATAGGAGAAGCAATTGCCCGTTCCGAATGCGGCTTGCCAAACACATCCTCCTCCCAGTTTTGCTTTCCGGTAAGTGGCTGAAGACTGGTGATACCGAGCCACCAGTTGGTCAAAATCAATTGCTCGTCCCCCGATTCCGGGGTGTAGATACAAGGCGTCGCATAAGTCAGCCGTTTGCTGCCACGAGGAATTTCCCAACGGGTTTCCCCGGTAACCTTGTCCATCGCAATGACGAAGCCCCCACCCTTCTCCTGATCATTGGGAAGAATGAGCAAATCTTTATATAAAACAGGAGACACCCCAAAACCATGTCCACCATTCACACCCCCCAACTCCTTCTCCCAGAGCAACTTCCCGGAATGATCCAGACAGACAACCTTCAGAGACGGCTTGTGCCCCCAAACACTGTAAACCCGCTCCGCATCCACTGTCGGCGTACTGGTCGCAAAACTATTCTGCTTGTGCTTCTTATGCGTCGAAAAAGGAAACGCCTTATCCCACAGCACCTTCCCACTATCCGCATCCACACAGATCACCATCCGGACCTTCCCCTTCTCTTTCGATCCATTCACAAAAACCTTGTTGCCATACAACACTGGTGAACCATGCCCCGTCCCTGGCAAAGCCACCTTCCATTTATAATTAGAAGACGCCCACTTCGCGGGAAACGTGCTCTCACTTACCCCAGAACCATTCGGCCCACGAAACCGCACCCACTCCTGGGCCACACCACTGATTTGAAAAACAAAAAAGAGAAAAACGAATAACTTCATGGGCGAGCCTGCTTATTGAGGAGTTCTTTTACGTATTTGGCCAACATATCAAACTCCAGATTGACCGAACTCCCCACTTTTCGGTCAGAAAGATTCGTCACCTCCAGCGTAAACGGAATCAACCAAACCGAAAACCAATCCTCCTCCACCTCCGCCACCGTCAACGAAACTCCATCCACCGCAATGCTCCCCTTGAAAATCAGATAATCCAGAAACTCCGCCGGCGGACGAACCCGCAAATACGTATCCTTCCCCTTCTGCTCCAACACCAGCACCTCCCCGACACCATCAACATGCCCCGTCACAAAATGCCCCCCCATCCGCGTAGATGGCGTCAAGCTCCGCTCCAAATTCACCGCCATTCCCGCCGAATAGTCCCGGATACTCGTCCGCTTCACCGTCTCTCCCAACAAATCAAATTCCACCTCATCCCCCGAGATCTCACAAGCCGTCAAACAACAACCATTCACCGCCAAACTGTCCCCATCCTTCAAATCCTCCATCACCTGCTCCGCCTTCACACGAAGCCGCCAGGAGCCTTCTCCCTCACGAAAATCAACAATCGTCCCCGTTTCCTCTACAATTCCTGTAAACATAATTTGCTAAAGTTAAGATTCAGAAGGAAAGACTTCATCAAAAAAGGATTCTTGATCCAGAGACTCTTGCCACTCCCGGTGAGCCTGAACCGTATCCAATTTCTTCTCCGAGCCATCCTTCGGCATAGCCAAAGCCCAAAACCGACAAGCCTCGACCGGCCCAAGTTCTTCATTCAGCACCTCCGCAGCCCTCTTTAAAAGCTCTTCATCATTTAAAAACCTCGAAGTTTTCATTTTAAACCTTCCGCC
>CAYSOI010000009.1:24545-30917 GCA_964432425.1 uncultured Opitutales bacterium
ATTTTTTCAAAACCACATGTCCACTACCAACTGCAACACCTACGAATTCTCGAAAATTGAGCCACACTGGCAGGAATACTGGGAAGCCCAGAACACCTTCCAGGCCATCGACAACGCAGATCAGCCGAAGTACTACGCCCTGGACATGTTCCCCTACCCCTCTGGAGCTGGATTGCACATTGGACACCCCGAAGGCTACACCGCCTCCGACATCCTGGCCCGCTACAAAAAAGCCAACGGTTACAACGTACTTCACCCCATGGGTTGGGACGCCTTTGGACTTCCCGCCGAGCAATACGCCGTCAAAACCGGCACCCACCCCTCCATCACCACCAAAACCAACGTCGAAAACTTCCGCCGACAAATCAAACGGTTTGGATTCTCCATCGACTGGGACCGCGAAATCAACACCACTGACCCCAACTACTTCCGCTGGACCCAATGGATCTTTCTCCAACTCTTCAAACACGGCCTCGCCTTCGTCGATGAACGCCCCGTCTGGTGGTGCCCCCATCTCCGGGCCGTCCTTGCCAACGAAGAAGTCGTCGACGGAAAAAGTGAAGTCGGCAACCACCCCGTCGAACGCCGCAACCTCCGCCAATTCGTCCTCCGTATCACCGCTTACGCCGACAAACTCCTCCAAGGCCTCGACGGGCTCGATTGGCCCGACTCCACCAAACGCCAGCAAACCGCATGGATTGGCAGATCCGAAGGTGCCGAAGTCGACTTTGCCATTGACGGGCAAGACGGCAAAAACCTCACCGTCTACACCACCCGCCCCGACACCCTCTTCGGAGCCACCTACATGGTCGTCGCCCCCGAGCACCCCATCGTCTCCGAAATCACCACACCCGAAAACCAAGCCGCCGTCGAAGACTACATCCGCCAAGCCGCCCTCAAGTCCGACCTCGACCGCACCGACCTCGCCAAAGAAAAATCCGGCGTACCCACCGGAGGCCAATGCATCAACCCCGTCAACGGAGAAAAGATCCCCGTCTGGGTCGCCGACTACGTCCTGATGGGCTACGGAACCGGAGCCATCATGGCCGTGCCCGCCCACGATGACCGCGACTTCGAATTCGCCGAACAATTCAACATCACCATCCGCCAAGTCATCGAAAGCCCGGATGCCGACACCGAACTCCCCTTCACCGCAGTCGGCACCATGATGAACTCCGGCGAATACACCGGCATGAATTCCGATGACTGCAAACGCCAGATCATTGAAAAACTGGAAGCCAACAACCAGGGAAAAGCCGCTGTAAACTATAAACTCCGCGACTGGATCTTCTCTCGCCAACGCTACTGGGGAGAGCCCATACCCGTCGTATGGGTCAGCAAAGAAGACTACGACCAGGCCACCCAATTGCCCGCAGGTCCCGTCCGCGACATGATGCCGGAATCCCCCGTCACCACCCACCGCGAGGACGACATCCTCTACGCACTCCCCGTCCCCACTTCCCACCTGCCGCTAAAACTACCGGAAGTCGAAAATTATCAACCCTCCGGAAACGGCGAAAGCCCCCTCGCCACCCAACCCGAATGGCTCAACATCTACTTCAACCTCCGCACCGGCGAAGCCCTTTCCCAAAATGAAACACGCCCCGAAGGCGACGACTGGGTCAAAGCCACAAGAGAAACCAACACCATGCCCCAATGGGCAGGCTCCTGCTGGTATCACCTCCGCTACCTCGACCCCAAAAACTCCGACGCCCCTGTAGATATAGAAAAAGAAAAGTACTGGGGCAGCCCCGACTTCTACATCGGAGGCGCCGAACACGCCGTCCTCCACCTCCTCTACGCCCGATTCTGGCACATCTTCCTCCACGACATCGGAGCCGTCACCACACCCGAACCCTACCAACGCCTCTTCCACCAGGGCCTGATCCTCGGCGAAGACGGCAACAAAATGTCCAAAAGCCTCGGCAACGTCGTCAGCCCCGATGATATCATCGACAAATACGGAGCCGACGCCCTGAGACTATACGAAATGTTCCTCGGCCCCCTCGACGCCGTCAAACCCTGGAGCACCGAAAACATACAGGGCATCTCCCGCTTCCTCCGCAAACTCTGGAATCTCATCATCGACGACAACGGACAAATCCAGACCAAAATCTCCGAAGGCCCGGAAACTCCCGAAACCGAAAAGATCCTCCACGAGACCATCCAGAAAGTTACCGACGACATTGAGCACCTTCATTTCAACACCGCCATTTCCCAGTTGATGATCCTGCTCAATCACCTTCAAAAAGCCGACAAAGTGGCCAAGTCCACCGTAGAGGACTTCCTCAAACTACTGGCTCCCATGGCTCCGCACATCACCGAAGAACTCTGGGCCCGAATCGGAGGCGAACCCAGCATCGTCAACCAAAGTTGGCCCCAATTCGACGAATCCAAACTCGGAGCCGCCGAAATCACCGTCGTCTTCCAAGTAAACGGCAAAATGCGAGGCGAAGGCACCTTCCCCGAAACCGCCACCAAAGACGAAATCCTCACCACCGCAAAAGCCAGCCCCAGAGTCCAATCCTTCATCGAAGGCAAAACCATCCGCAAAGAAATCTACGTCCCAGGAAAGATCGTAAACATCGTGGCCAATTAAGAAAAGGAGAAGAGGGGAAAATGGGACAAGGAGAAAAGGAGCCCAAAAAATTGTCCGACATACGGATTTGGAGGTCTACAAGTTATCATTCGACGTAGCGATGGAGATCTTCCAACTCAGTACACAATTCCCAAAAGAAGAACAATATTCCCTCACTGATCAAATACGCCGAGCATCAAGATCTGTCTCTGCCAATATCGCCGAAGGCAGGAACAAAAGAAAATACCCAGCCGCCTTCATTAACAAACTCACCGACAGTGCTGGCGAAGCCGGAGAAACACAAGTGTGGCTTCAGTTCGCCGTGAAATGCGGCTATTTGCAACCTGAACAAACCCGACCACTCTACAACACCTACGACGAAATCATCGCCAAACTCATCAACATGCAAAACAACCACGAAAAGTGGACCTTCCCCAAAAAGAAATAACCCTCCCCCTCTCCCCCTTTTCCCCTTTTCAAGTTTTCCCCTTTTCCAATCTTCCCTTGAACCTCCTCCCGCCAGACCACAACCCAAACGCCCCGCACGCTCTCATTTCAGGGAAAGGCAACTACCCCATTCTCCTCAGCAAACGAGCGAAGAAGGCAGGCATTCCCCTGCGACTCATTGCCGTGGAAGGGGAAACGCCCCCCAAGCTCTACGACTCCTTTCGACCGGAACATCGCACTCTAGTCAAAGTCGGACAACTCGGCAAAATGCTCAAAGTCCTGAAAAAATTTGAAGCCCAATATGCCATCATGGCGGGCCAAATTTCCCCTGGAAAACTCTTCAAAGGTCTCCACCCCGACCTCAAAGCCGTATCCCTCCTGGCCTCCTTAAAAGAAAAGAACGCCGAAACCATCTTCGGAGCCATCGCTGACGAAATCACCAAAGTCGGCACCACACTGCTCGACGCCCGCTCCTTTATGGAAGAAGACCTCGCCGACGGCGGCATCCTTGTCGGTAAATTTCCAGACAAAAACATGCCCTGGCTCGAACACGGCATCAAAATCGCCACCGAAGTCTCCCGACTCGACATCGGCCAGGCCGTCATTGTTCGCAAAGGCACCGTCCTCGCCGTCGAACCCTACGACGGCACCGATGCCCTCATCGAATACTGCGCCAAATTCAAAACCAAAGACGCCATCCTCGTCAAAACCTCCAAACCCAATCAGGACTACCGCTTCGACGTCCCCGTCTTAGGCGAACGCACACTCCAGAAACTCGCCGCCTCCGACATCCACACCGCCGCCATCGCCGCCAACTCCACCCTCCTCCTCGACAAACCCAACCTCCTCAAACAAGCCAAGGATCTGAAGATCAACCTCATCGGCTTCCAGGTGAAGTAAACTTCTCCATGCCAACGACAGCGATGGGCCGCTTGTGTTGCTTTCTGATTCTTGCCAGACGAATAACTTTTGTCACTGGAATGAAATCAGTTCCACGGTAAATATAATAGTAGAAAATGGAGGTATAACCAATCCTACATGGCGTTCTCCATAGGCAAGATCGCTTGGGATATGCAACTCAATCGTGCCACCAGCCTTCATGAGCTGCACCCCTTCACGAAAACCTGCAATGACCTGGTTCAGGTAAAAACTGGACGGGGTTCCCCGGGCGTAGGAACTATCAAAGACCGTGCCATCAATCAAACGCCCCTCATAGTCTATCGTCACATAACTGCTGGAACTGGGCTGGTTCCCCGTTCCTTCCTCAATCACCTTATAGACAAGACCTGAGGCCGTGACATTGTAACCATCCTTCGCCTGGGTTTCAAGAAGGTGGTTTTCGCCAGCAGTTTCATTCGGGTGCTTGGCTTGCAGGTATGTATCAAATGCAGCCTGTCCAGTCTCAAAGGAATTCGCCTTTTCCCCAACCCGGACAATGCTCACCTTGTCCATTGTGACAGATTCCGTTGGCTTGTTGCTTGAATCAACTGCCACAGCGGCAATGGCATCGAGGACATCCATACCATCCACAACCTGTCCAAAGACCGTGTGCTTTCCATCCAACCATGGCGTGTCTGTATGAGTAATAAAGAACTGGCTTCCATTTGTCGAAGGACCGGCATTTGCCATGGACAGGATCCCCTTCCCGCTGTGCAAAAGTGAAAAATCGATCTCATCCCGGAAACGATAACCCGGCCCACCGCTTCCGGTGCCAAGGGGATCCCCACCCTGGATCATGAAGTCTTTGATCACACGATGAAAGGTCAGCCCGTCATAGTAAGGCCCCTGACGCTCCGTATCCATTGTACCTTCTGCCAAGCTGACAAAGTTGCAGACGGTTATGGGACATTTTTCAAATTCGAGTCTGAGGGTCATATTGCCAAGACTTGTCTCAAGCTGGGCATACAAGCCGTCAGCCAATGACGTTACATCATCTTCATCCTCCCCATTCCCATGATTCCTCTCAATGGAAAGCCATTCCTGCTTGTTGAAATCATAGAACATCCTGGGGTTGCTGGTACTGGATTGATAATAAAGCCAGCCTTGTGATGAATGTTGATAAAGGAACGGATAGTCCGTTTGTGTCGTCCAGACCCAACCCAGTGCCTGGTCATACAACCAAATGGAGGATGTATCCGACGCAGATCGGTATAACCAACCATGAGAGACGTGATAAATCCAATTGTCAGAGGCGGAGTAATAATGGCCAAACCAGGAAAGATAATGCCAATCACCACCGACGCTTTGGGCAGATTCCCAGGAATCCAATGAATCGGAAGCTGTGACCAAGGGAGCCACCGGAAACATGGAAGCCAGAAGGAAGAAGGAATAGAGTAAAAACCTGTTCACGAGATCACCTATAGAATTTTTTTATCAAAGGGGAAGCAGCCTGATTTCCAGCAAAAAAGCAAGGGCAACGTACTCAACATCATAGGAAGAACACCGGGATGAGAGGGTCTTCTGCATTAACGGGGGTGAAAGCACAGGGTGCTCAACCCCTGCCAGTTGTATTTCTGCTTCATCAATGCATTGCCCTGTAACTGCTTCACCTACTAAACAAAAAACCTCCCCCCGCCTGTGCCGATACCATTAAGCAGCTTTTACCTTTGGTAAAAACCAGGTGGGGACTTCCGGTCCAGCTTTTGCCTTCCGATTTACGGCCTGACAGCCGCCGAACAATCTGATTGGCCCCCGAATTGAAAAGAGTAAGGGAAAATGCTGAAAAATTTCCCGAACACTGCAGAGGAAGATATTGAACTTCCCAACATGACCCGCACCGCTGGTTATGTCAATGTTCAACAGGCAGTGGAATACGTTTCCAGCTTATCACATTCTAACAACCCCAACAGCCCCACAAAAACTCCCCTCTTCGCTTCTTACCAGATCATTTATTCCCAAACATCCAAGTCTACGGGACCTGGACTTTGCTCAATAGGGCCTTCAGCCCTTCAGAAATCTAGCAAATGATTTATGAGAATCCGGGTAAAACGGTCACAAAGCCCTGAATGCCAAGAACCTCAAGGCCCCCTGACCTCTGATCTCTGGCCTCTGACCTCTGTCTCAGCGGATAGCTGCCACGCCGAGGGTCTCCATGATTCTCTGGAGTTCGTACATGTTGCGATAATCGATGACGATGCTACCGCGGTTGGAGTGTGTGTTTGAGGGAAACCGGGGTGGAGAGTTTGGCTCCGAGGGTGTTTTGGAAATGTTCGACTTCTGGTGGGGGGGGGCGGTAGTGGTGCGAGGGGAACTGGCGTTTTTGGCGGCTTGGGCGAGGTCCTCCCCTTTTCTCTGGCGAACTTCGTTTTCGGCTTCGCGGACACTGAGTTTTTCGGAAACAATTTTTT
>CAYSOI010000010.1:0-30724 GCA_964432425.1 uncultured Opitutales bacterium
TACCGTTAGTGCCATAAGCAATCCAATCAGAACTTCATTTAGTGCCAACACAATGATACCCACATAATTCTGGATCATTCCAGGATCTGCCTCTATGGGCACAAAGGGCAAAAGCAGAATGGTGATCAATAGTGCAAAACCTGTTTGCACAGGTTTCGGTATCATCTGGCCAACCACATAGGGCAACCCCATGAAAAAGGCACTGGTTCGCACCATGACAAAGAAGGCTACGACAACATGATCAAGTTCCAATATCATGGGGGCGCCATATCAACCATGGATTGAATCATTAAAATGGCAAAGTCCGTAATTTTCTTAATCACGTATGGAGCTGATGCAACCATCACAAAACCAACGGCAATCAGCTTTGGTACGAATGTCAGACTTTGGTCCTGCAAACTAGTTACCGATTGGAGAAGACTGATAATCAAGCCGACTCCTACTGCGGTAAGCAAAATGGGTAATCCGGCTGCGAACGCATTTTGCATCAACAACCTTAAGTAATCTGCTGCTTGCGCTTCGGTCATGGACGAAAACTTTGTACCAGGGATTGAATGACAAGATTCCAACCGTCCACAACAACGAACAGCAGAATCTTAAATGGCATGGAAATAATTACCGGAGGCATCATCATCATCCCCATGGACATGAGAGAGGTAGCAACGATGAAGTCTACAATAATAAAGGGCATGTAAATCAGGAATCCCATTTGGAAGGCCGTCCTCAACTCACTGAGAACAAATGAGGGCACAACCACGCTGAGCGGAAGCTGGTCCACCGTCATTGGTCCCAGTTTGGAAAGCCCCAGCATAAAATCGACATCCTTTTCATCGGTTTGCTTGAGCATGAAAGTCTTCATATGCTCCGTAGCAACCTGTAGAGACTGCCCGGAGGTCGCTTCTTCCTCAATATAGGGCACAACTGCGTCTGCATAGATCAGGTCCCAGGTGGGTGCCATAATGAAGACAGTCAGAAAAAGAGCCAAGCCGACAACAATCTGATTGGAAGGAGCCTGCTGCACTCCCATCGCCATTCTTACAAAGCTTAGAACAATAACGATGCGGGTAAAGCTCGTCATCATCATAATAATGGAGGGAGAAAGGGTCAGCAACGTCATGGCCACGACCAACTGTATGGCGATGCTGACATCCTGAGGTTCATCCTGTCCACTGATGTCGATTCGTAAGCTTGGTCCAGGGGCAGCTTGACCTGCAGCCTGACCTTGCAATTCTCCAACATCCATACCTGGGATCAGGCATAGTGCCCCTATTAATAGGAGGCTTTTCAGGATAAATTTCATAATGGATTTATTTTTCGGAAGCTTCTGATTCAATCTTGTCTTCCAGCAGGTCGTCAAACTTTCCCTGCATTTCATCACTGGAAGAGTTCTCTTCAGTTAAAGAGCAGACGTGTCGTATAAATCCAGGACCGATTCCGACAAGTATTTCTTTTCCCCCATATTCCACCACAACCAAAAACTGACGGTTGCCCAGCATGATCTGGTCTTTGATCCGAAGCTTCCCTTCCGCCGTGTGTCGATTGAGCCCAAAGTATCCTTTCTTTTGAAGAAATATCAATGTGCCGATCAGCAACAATAGAACAGATATTGGGGCGATCCATTGACTGACATCAAAGGCTGGCGGCTCTTTGAACCTCCGTTCTGCTTGAGACGGAAGCGAAGGTTTGTACAGCTTTTGGCTGCCGCCGGTTGGCGAAGCTGACTTCTCTTCAGTGAGAACTGTGGGCTTTTCAACCGTGGATTCCTGTCCAGACAAGCCAGACTGGAGAAAAATAATCGCAGTCAGCAGGGTGCTGAGACGATGGAGATTCACTACTCCTGATTGTCCACCAGGCTGGTGATTTTAATACCAAATTTATCATCGACGACAACGACTTCACCATAGGCGATGACCTTGTTATTGACGAGCAGTTCGATCGGATCTTTGGCTTGTCGGTCGAGTTGGAGTACAGTTCCGGGAGCCAAGTCGACAATCTCACGCATCGGTAGCTCGCAAGAACCAAGGCGGGCAGTGAGGTTTACTTTTACGTCCAGAACGACATCGAGGTTTTTTGCGTCCATGATTTTTATAAGAAAGTGGTTTAGAGATTAAAGTTTTTCGGTAATTTTGATGGCAACGCCTTCTTCATTTTTCCCGAATTCACCAATGAAACAGTCCTTACCTGCAATGCGAAGTAATGTATGTTTTAGAATAGTGGGGGAAAGTTGTATAAAGTCGCCAGGCTCCATTTCGATTAGGTCCTTCACGGTAGTGGATTTTACATTCCACTCGGAATTCGCCTTCACTGAAATCCCATCATAGGTGGTCCTCCAGGAATGGGTCTCTGAATTGGATGGCGCTTTGTCCGCATTGCGGGTATGTTCAGCAATCTGTGTCAGGATGGGTGTGATGGAATAGTAAGGGATCCCGATTTTCAGGTCTTCCTTTACCTCCCCGAGTGTGGCTTCCAGAGTAAGCACAAGAATGGCACTATCTGGAGCGGCAGTTTGCAGGAAACGCCCTGTGGTCTCCTGTCCTATCACTTTCCCAGACAATTTGAGGTAGTCACTCCATTGATGCATCCACTCATCGACAATGACTTGGGAGAGATCGTCCATCATGGTAGACTCAATGGCTGTGAGCAAACGCGGTTCTTTCACCGCGACTCCCCTGCCCCCCAGGGATCGGTCAACCATTGCTAAAGCCAGAACTGCTCCCATTTCCAAGATGCCTACCCCCGAGATTTCGTTAATTTTAAAGAGGGATACATGAGCTGGGCTGGCAATGGATTGTGTAAATTCTCCGTATTGTAAAACCGCTAGATTTTTAACGGCAAAATCGACACTCATCCTCAACTCCATGGACAAAGACTGCCCCAAGTAGAATGCGAACTTTTCGTTCCGCGACCGAACTTGGTTGATCTCCTTCTCAGAAAGGAAAGAGGGGTTGCGAAAATCAAAGCTCTGTACTGAGGCATCCCCATGAATGGTATCTCCTGCGGAATTGAACAGCTTGGTAATCCCTTCCACTGGTTGAGGAACGTACTCACGTGTGAGTTCATTCACTTCATCAGGGCTAAAGATATCTGGAGTAGAGCGGGCATCTCTCTCCGGCTGCCCAGATGCCTGGGAAGCACCAGATTCAACCTTGTCACCGGCTATTGGTTCTGAACCTGGAGTCACCTCCGACTCAGGGCTGGGGTTTTCTGCACTCATTTAGTGGGGTTTACTGAATGTTGAATTCGACAAAGAAGAGGTCATCAATGATTCCGTCAATGCCAGGAAGGTTATTAAGGGCAGTTTTTAACTCTCGTCCTGCTTTGTCCTGCATTTTCGTGTTATTGTTGATTTCTTTTAGGCTAAGGGAAGAAAGGTAACTGATGGTTTCGTGCTTAATCTTGGATTTGTTGGAATCAATCACATTTTCAAAAGCCGGGTTACTACCAGAGAGATCATAGCTCACCAGGATGAAGCGGGTGCGATGTTCACCGGCAAGGTTTGCAACAATACGTTCAAATCTTTTCGACAGCCCAGCTCCATGACCACCGTGACCACCTCCACCACCGTGGTCGCCTTCACCATGAGCCTCTTCTCCATGGCCGTGAGCACTGCCATGTTCTCCATGGCCTCCATCGCCAAGCATCTTGGACATCTTGGGCATCATGTAAAACTGGAACATCAATACCGTAAGCAGTGGGGTTGCCACAAGTACGACAATGATGGGAATTAGTGAGTTACCCCGTGAGCTTTTACGAAGGCCTAGGATGCCTTTTTTCGATTTCATGGCGTTCATCTTAGAGTTTTTTCGTGTATGTCAAAGCAAACATTAACGTTTGAGATTTACTGCCTCACTGTACATCGTGTCAGAAACAGTAATCACTCGGGCTCCCGCTTGGAAACTTCTTTGGTTTGCAATAATGTTGGCAAACTCGCCAGTAAGGTCCACATTGGAGAGCTCCAGAGAGTAAGGTCGGATCTCTCCGGTGCCTTCTGTCGTTGGGGCGACAAGGCCCGCATCAATCTGGCTGGCAAGGTCTCCTTTATTGGAATAGTAGCCATCGCCAATTCGGTCTAATTTTCCCGGTACCCGGAAGTCCGTAAGGTACACTTGTTGGGTGACTTCCGTTCCATCGTTGAGAAGGACACGAAGGGTTCCATCATTTTCAAAACGGTAGCTATCCACCTGTTGGATATCTTCGATAATAATGTCACCATCGGCTCCCTGCACATTGTAACCTTCCGAAGTCACCAGGTTGCCTCCTGCATCCCAGTTGAAATTTCCGGATCGGGTAAAGAGAGTTCCATTCACCTCGTCAGCATTGGGATTTCTGACTTGAAAAAATCCGCTTCCGTGAATGGCAAGATCCGTATCAATCCCTGTTTCCTGGATCGGGCCTTGCTTAAAATTACTAGAGACATTCACCATGCTCACACCAGAACCAACCTGATTGCCTGGAGCACCACTGGTCTCCGTGTAATCGTTTTTGAGGTATGCATTGTAGAACTCGTCGGCATATTCAGCTCGCATGCCTTTGAATCCCAGAGAATTCACATTGGCAACGTTGTTACCGATGACTTCCATTCCCTTAGTGAAGGTTTGTAGAGCACTAGCTCCTGTGTAGACTGAGGTAAGCATGGCGTTTTCCTAGGTTATTGTGGTGAAATAATGTTTTCTAAATGGGGTGATACGAAATTAGTTGGAGCTGGTAGGTGCGTCTTCAGTGCTCTCCGGCTCAGGCAATTCAACGCGAACAACGGAGGTGGATGAGAAATCACGTTCACCAATAGTGAGCTTCATTTCGCCTTCCTTATTGGAGACGGCCGTAACTACTCCTGAGAATTGATCGCCACCGGCTTCAGGTTGAACCGTGACAACTTTACCAAGGTAGTTTTGTACGGAGTGGTTCATTTGCCCCTGAATGAAGCTTTCAAAATTTTTGTTCAGATTACTCATCTGATCCAGAGAAGAGAAGCTGGCCATTTGTGCGACGAACTCTGTGTCCTTCATCGGCTCCATGGGATCCTGATACTGCAATTGGGAAGTCAGCAATTTGAGGAAGTCATCCATATTGAGCTGAGATTGCTTGGTCTGCAGAGCACTCTGAGTGGGCGTAATGGCACTGGAGACGGACTGGGTAGCTGCGGCTGTTGGGATCATGATGGTTTATCAGGGTTAGTTTTGTGATTGTTTAAAAGTGTAGTTGCTTGTGTTGAGCATTAATGGGCGAACTGTTTCCCTTCGATGGGTTCAAATTCAGGAGCTTCCAGATTGATGCCTCTTTCTGAGGCTTCCACCCGTAGACTTTCCCAGGTCTTTTCCAGAGCTTCCTGGAGGCCTTTTGATTTTGTGGAAAATTGTACTTTCAAGCCGCCGTTGTTCGGGCGAACATTAATTCGAACCAAAACCTTTTCACCATCCGGCATATCCAGTGTGACACGGGAAGTTCCGCCACTTTCCTGCATACGGAAGATTTGCTGAGCAAGTTGAGCCACTGGGCCACTATAGGTGCCCTGAGCGGCAGTAGACTGTGCAGAATTGGCGGCACTAGCCATTTGCTGAGTGGAAAAATTTTCCTGCGTATTCTGAACCTGCTGTTGCTGATATACTTCCTGCAGGTGAGCTTGCAGTTCTTTATTCGATGACTGAGAAGAGTTCTGCTGGTTTTGATTACCGGAAGAATCGGATGGGGTTTCAGAATTGTCCCCCTTGGCTTCAACTTTGTTAAATAATTGTTCGGTGCTTGGGTTGGGCTCAACAGTTTTCGAAGAGTTGGCAGAATGTGCCTGACGTGTAGTCCGAGTCTTGGAAGGCGATTGCTGAAAAGGAGTCGCCTTTGGTTGCTCCAGAGGTTGAGGTTTGGGGAGATGTATGGATTTTACTTGCGACGATGTTACCTGCTGGGAGGCAGTCAGCTGAGCTTTGGCTTCCAATACGGGTTTAGTGGTGTTGCCGGTAGGTTGTTTCGCGACAACTTCCTGGCCTCGTTGATTCACAATTTTAGAAGACTGAATTTTTTGCTGGGTTCTAGCTGCATCGGCCTGCTGCGGTGTAAGTACCCCTGCTGGTGCCACTTTTTGCTTTGCATCGCCCAATGTCTGGGCACTGGGCTTCTTGGAGGTAAACTGTTGTGGATTACTCTCATTGGGGCGGGAAGTCAGCATCCCTTGCTGAGCATGGATTTCACTGTCATGATCCAATGCTTGTTCTTGCATGGGGCTGTTACCTTCAGCGGCGGCCTGCGACTCCTTATCCAGAATGTATTTGTGAAACAGGTCCTTCTCGGGGAGTTCAAGATTTTGCCGGCCAACCTTTTCCCTTGGCGAAGAGTTGACTAATGCAGATGCCGGGGATGCTTGCGATGTGATGTTCTCAGTCAGTGCCATGATCGTTATGAGGGAAGGTGTGTAGATCGGTGTGGTGTTAAATGGGCTCAGCCTCCGTTGTTTGGATCAGCGGATTCTTCGACCACCAGTGTACGAAGTTGTTGCAGAAGGGCGGCGGCAAGAGCCTTAGATTCATCCGTGGCTTCTTTTCCACCTGTCATTTCCTGCATAATCGGAGCAAAATCCTTAGGGTCCATTAATTCGATTATTCCAGTGACGGTCTCGTCTGGTATGGATAAAGACACTGGCTCTGCGTCTGTAAGACCTTGTTCTTCCCGAGCTTTTTTAAATTCATCCTGATTCATTTGGAGGAATAAAGTGACTGCGGCGACAGGTGAAAGGCCCTCTACCGTGGCCGCCAGATCCTTCATCTGATTCAACTGGGCTTGCTCCAGAAACAGGCGGCGATCCTGAAACTTCTTTACCCGGTCATCGAAGCCAGCCTGAAGCTCAAGAATTTGCTTCTTATGGATATCAAACTCTTCTAACTCCTGACGTATACTGTTGCGACGATTTTCCAGATCCTGCTCTCTTTCGCGGATCAATTCATCGCGTCTTTCCAGTTCTGCAACAAAGGCTTTCAGGTCATCCGTCAAGTTGGCAGGATACTGGATTGGTTTTTCCGGAGCAATGGCAAGCTGGGGTGCATGAGTGTCACCATACTTCTCATTAAACTTTTTCAGTGCACCGCTCATCATGAAGAAGAGCAGTGCCATCGAGAGCACTAGTGAGATAGCGACGACAAACCAGAGGGATTTGAGGAATTTCATAGTTTCCTAATTCAGTTGTTAAAGTTTCAGAGTTGGATGATTGTTATGAGGTCACAAATGGGGAGTGGTAGGTAGAGCGATTGTTGGCAAGTTCCTCCAACAGCTTCTCTTCTTCCTTAAATTGGATGAATATGTGTTCTTCTTTTTTCCGTTCGCGGTGATTATCGAGAGCCTTGAACTCTCCTCTTTTGGAAAGGTATTCCTGATGCTTCTCGTCCTTCACCTTTTCTTTTTCAGTGAGGAGTTCTCGACTTTCCTCCAGCATCTGCTTGGCATTGGCCATGGAGCCGTAAAAGGAGGCCAGCATTTGAGCACTGACTCCACTACGCACATTGTTCTGGATCTGGCTGGCGATCTTGGAAATCTGGTTCTCGATCTTCTTACAATTATCGAGTTGGTGCTCCCAGTCCTGCATCGCTCCAGCGTATGCTTCCAAGGCAGTATCCATGGTCTGTTCACGCATGTGAAGCAGGTGTTGCAAGCGATAATGAAAAGGCTTCATCCGACAAGAATCTCCTTTAATCTGGCAAAGCTATCCACACGGGAAATTTTTTCCTCATCCGCCTGACGGAGGAATTCCCGGATGAGCTCATACTTTTCAATGGCTTTATCAATGTGAGGGTTGGTGCCCTTCGCATAGGCACCTACATTGATCAGGTCTTCATTTTCACGGTAGACGGCAAGAAGGTCTCGAGCTTCTGTGATGAGAGCGACTTCTTCTTCACTGCAAATTTCCAGGTAGAGACGACTGACGCTATCCAGCACTTCGACAGCAGGATAGTGGTTGGCATTGGCCAATTTTCGACTCAAGACAATATGCCCGTCCAAAATACTTCTGACTGCATCCGCCACGGGCTCATTCATGTCATCGCCTTCCACCAACACGGTGTAAATCGCAGTAATCGAACCGGTCTCTCCGGTACCCGAACGCTCCAAAAGCTTGGGTAGGGCACCGAAAACAGAAGGCGTATACCCTCTTGTTGTTGGGGGCTCTCCCACGGCCAAACCAATTTCACGTTGGGCCATGGCAAATCGGGTCACCGAATCCATGAGGAGCATGACGTTTTTACCCTGGTCACGAAAATATTCCGCAATGGCAGTAGCAACATTGGCGGCACGAATACGTAGCGGAGCAGGCTGATCGGAAGTGGTTACGATCAGAACAGTCTTCCGCATCCCTTCTTCTCCCAATTGTCTCTCAATGAACTCCTTTACCTCACGTCCCCGCTCTCCAATCAGAGCAATCACATTGACATCCGCTTCAGAATTCCGGGCGATCATTCCCAACAAGACAGACTTCCCCACACCACTACCGGAAAAAATTCCCACACGTTGCCCACGACCAAGAGGAATAAAGGAATCAATCGCTTTAATTCCGGTTTCAAAGGGGGCTTCAATCGCCTGCCGGGACAGTGGATGAGGTGGATGAGATTTCAGGATGCCGGAATTTTTTGCCCGAAGGACACCCTTCCCATCAATTGGACGCATTCTCCCGTCCAGCACACGGCCCAACAAGCCGTCCCCGGCGGGAACTGTGTTGCTTTCATGTGAGGTAACCACTCGACAGCCCGGATGTAAATCGTGCATTTCGCCAAGAGGCATCAGCAAGACCCGGTTTTCCCGGAAGCCGACAACTTCTGCAGGAGCCGACTCACCGGACCGTTCGGATTCGATCATACAAATTTCACCGAGTGCAGCATCGGGACCTTCCGACTCAATGACCAATCCATTGACATTCAAAATCCTGCCAGACTTCTCATACGTGGTGATGTCACCAAGCTGGTGCTCCATCCGATCGAGGCTTTCTGAAAGCAGATCCATCACGAGTTAGCTCCCCCCAAAGAGCGTAACCGTGTCGTGACACTTCCATCCAGAGTGCCAAACCGGCTTTCGACAAAACAGTCTCCACGATTGAGGCTGTCATCTTCTTCAAATTGGATATCAGGATAACGGGCAGACAACGCATCACCACTATCGTCTCCACCAAAAAGACCTGACAAGGCCTGGGCGAAATCAACACTATCTGCGGCGGCATCCGGAGATTCCTTCCCCTGACCTCCGGCATCAAGGTTACGCAGCAATTGAAGATCTTCTGGATGAAGACGCACCCGAAGCTTTTCATCTTCCGGAGCCTCTTTGATGATCTTATCAACAATCGCTTGTACGTGCTTTGGTTCGACTTCGATGGAATCGATCACTCTTTCAGCCGCCCTAACGACAAGCTGCGGCACTCTCTGAGATAGTTGTGCCATGGCATTCTCCTGCCCCTCCTGTAAGGATTGCAGCAGCGCATTCTGACGATTTGTCATTTCCTCCCGCAGAGCTTCTACTTGTGCAGCAATTGCTTCATGAGCGTCCGCTTTTCCACGTTCGTAGGCAATTCTCTCCCGCTCCTCGGCGTCCTGAGCAGGAACAGAGGGTTTTCCGCAGTAGGTCACTGTGACCTTTTTCAGAGGCCGCGGAAATTTAATGGTTCTATTCGACAAGTCCGCCATCACCTGTGGAGAGGGAAATTTCTTCGCTGGATTCGAGAAGTCTTACGGTTTCCATAATTCTGCCCCTTGCGTCGTCGACAGACTTGCGGGGGACAGGACCCATGAATTCGAGTTCTTCCTTAAGATTTTCTGCCGCACGTTTGGAAACGGCCCCAAAGAAGGCTTTTCGCAATTCGTCGGAAGCAGGCTTCAGAGCCAAAATCAGGTCTTCGGTCTGCACATCCCGGGCAATCTTCTGCAGGTCCATGACTGGAAGCTGGATGAGATCGTCGAAAGTGAAGAGTGAATTGCGAATCTTTTGGGTAAGTTCTGGATTCCGCTCTTCAAGACGCTCCAGAATCTTGTCCTGAACATTGGAAGAGACCTTCTTGAGAAGTTCCGTTGCCGCTTCCGATCCTCCCCCGGAGTGCCAGGGAGAGGTCGAGCCTGCATCGGTCAATCGCTTGATGGATTCAGCCACACGGGAGATTTGCTCCGAAGTGTAGTCCTCCAGGTTGGCGATCCGGTCGACCACTTCATCCTGCTGCTCCGAAGAAAGATAAGTGAAGACCTGGCCTCCCTTTTCCTTACTTAGATTAGCGATGACGAAAGCGATCGTCTGGGGCTGCTCCCGGGCAAGAAGGCTGTAGATCTGGCGAGGGTTGAGCTGGTCCACACTGTCCATCAAATCCGCAGCACTGCGGCCTGGTTCAATGCGATTGACCATGGTCTTCGCCTTGTATTCACCTTTGGCGATTTCCAATGCTTTCTGAGCAAACTCGAATCCGCCGACAGATTCCTTGAGACTGTCTCCGATAATTTCAGCGAATTCCTCAACCAGTTTCTCCTGGATGTCACGAGGCACATGGGTCCAGCGGTTGATTTCTTTACAAATCATCTCCGCTTCATGGTCCTCAAAGTTTTTAAGGAGTTCACCCGCAGCCTCTTTCCCCAGCACGATCAGCAACATTGCCAACCGCTGGGTCTTGGAGAGGGAGTTGTATTCTATTCCAGAATCTGCCATGGTTTTTCGAGTTTTCTACAAGTCAGGTTTACTTATTTCCGGGTAATGGTTTACTTCTTGTTGACCCAGGATCTGAGGGCGGAACCTACGTTTTCACTACGATCACGAATCAGTTCATTAAGCAACTCAGGGGTTAAAGCATCAGCAAGTGCAGGCACCGCAGTACCATCCGCATTGTAATTTCCGTCCATAAGGGCGGCTGTGGTTTCTCCGTTTTGCGAATCATCGATGATTTCCACTTCAGGTTGATCATCGGCACGGAACTTCCTCATGATCATGAAGAAGAGAATCAGGACACCAGCAGCAATGAGAAGGCCAATGATGAGGTTCACCAGTGGAGCGTATTCATCGAGGGTGTTATTCCACTTGTCTCCAAAGGTCGGAGCAAAAGCCGGTGGACGGGCAAAGGAGTGCTCAGCAACCGCAACGCTGCCGTTGATATATCCATTGCCTGTTTTATCCTCTTGTAGGCCAATGGCACCAGCGACAAGACGAGTAATCTCATTCAAGTCATTCTTGATGGGATTGCCCAGATAATCCAAGTTGCTGACCAGCACGGAGGCGGTGACGTAATTTATCTCACCAGGATTCTGAACCGTTTCAGTTAACAAACTGTCGACAATGTATTCCGTAGTCCGGCTTTCACGTTCTTCTTCAGTTTGTGCAATCGGAAGGTCGTCTACTGAGCCAGGAAGATTTTGAGGTTCATTCTGGTTTTGACCGACTCCAAGATTTCCAAGAGCCCGTTC
Organism: uncultured Opitutales bacterium; assembly: GCA_964432425.1. Classification (GTDB taxonomy): domain Bacteria; phylum Verrucomicrobiota; class Verrucomicrobiia; order Opitutales; family JABJCN01; genus JAYPDO01. Next base: position 11,400 of record CAYSOI010000010.1, read on the forward strand.
ACGAGTATTCAGGCTGTCCTCGTCGTGCATTTCCTTTTTGGCGATGCTGCCATCGTCATTATGATCAAAATCCTGATCGACGATGGTCACACTTTTCATATCCAGATCGATACCGATACGGGCAACAACATTACCTCTGCCAAGCATCTTTTCGAGCATGCTCTCCACCTTCTTGGCCATATCCGCTTCACGCTTGTTAATGTAACGGGCACTTCCGCTGGCTTCTCCAAAAAGTCCATCATCCTGAAACTGCTCAGTCAGTGTATTGCCCTTATTATCGACAACGGCAACATCCTGAACCGTAACATTGGGAACCGCATTGGCGACAAGATAACGGATGCCATTCACGGCTTTGTCTGCCAGAGTGATGTGACCGGTATCAACGAAGACAGAGGCCTTGGCCTTTTCGTTGGGGTCAATCTTGATCAGGCGGGTATCCGGTTCAACGATGAGAACGCGGGCATTTTTCACACCTTCCAGAGACATGATGGTACGGGACAGCTCACCTTGAATGGCACGGGTTTTTTGCAGCTTGGTGACAAAATCACTCGTACCGATTTTGCCAGGTTCACTACCAAACAACTCCAGACCGATGGTCTTATCACTGGGCAAACCTTGTTCGGCCAGTGTCATGCGAAGACGATGCACATCTTCTTCCAGAACACGGACACCATTGCCAGTCTCCGTGGTTTTGAACTTGGTACCGGAGGCTTCCACCACGCTGACAACCTTGGCCATATCATCATCCGACAGACCTCCGTAGAGGAGTTCCATCTTAGGTTTACTAGCCCAGAACATGACTGCTGCAGCAACAGCGATCAAGCCGACAACCGCACCGCCTGCAGCCACTCTTTGACCAGTGCTGAGGCTTCTCCAGAAATCTTGAATACTTGAGAGATTCATTTGATTGATTCCAAAATTAAGGGGTTACTGTGGCTGGAAACTAAACGTTCATACGCATCAGGGTCTGGTAGGACTCCTGGAGCTTGTTACGAACTTCGAGCATGAGATTGAAGGCAACACCGGATTCACGCATCGCGATGGTGGCCTCGTGGATATTATCACTGCGACCGGCCAGAAGATCACGCACTTCTTTCCCGGCATGCTTTTGCTTTGCATCCACGCCTTTGACCAAACCCTCAAGCATTTCCGAGAACCCTGGAGCACGCTCTACCTGAGGTGTCCCCATGGTGGAATGATAGGCCCGGGTTGCATGATCTGCAGCAGCCCCCTCCATAATGCTCGAAGTCGAACGCAGGTGATGCTGCATCTGATGCTGCCCGATCTGGGTGATGGACCTCTGTAGTTCAGACTGTTGTTGTTGAGCGCCGACGGCGCTGATTTCAGTTAGTATAGCCATGGTTTTGTATCTATCTTATGTTCTATCTAAAAGGAGTTCTTACGGGCAGTAGGTGTGTATCTATCTTATGGGTTACTGCCCGAGGGAGATTGCTTTCATCGCCATTTGACGTGAGGTCTTGGCGACATTGAGATTGGCCTCATAGGCACGTGAGGAGGAGATCATATCCACCATTTCGCGGGACACTTCCACATTCGGCATCTCGACCATACCGTCCTTATCCGCATGCGGATGGTCTGGATTATAAATCTTACGGCCTGGTGTCTTATCATCAAAGACGTCGGAAACCCGGACCCCCTGGTGCAGTGCATCGTACCCAAGATTCTTACGGGTATGATTGAAAGCGACAGGCTCCTTTGCCTCATCAATCAATGCTTCGAAAGCAACCAGCTTTCTCTTGTAAACACCACCATCCATGTCACGGGTGGTGTGAGCATTGGCGATGTTTTGCGCAATCACCGAAAGGCGTACCTTTTCGGCGGCCAGTGCATTGCCAGTGGCCCGGATTCCAGGCATCAGATTCATGTGAGAACTCATTTGTATCTATCTTCTCTTAATGATGGTTAAAAATTATGTGGCTCAAACGGGATGGATTTACATCAATTGCCCCTTGATCGCCTGATTGAGGGTTTTGATCTTTCCACCGAGGTAGTCGGAGAGAAAGTAGTAATTCAAAGTGTTGCGATTGATCTCCAGCAGCTCTTTGTCCAACTCCACGTTATTACCATCGAGGCGAATCGGCTTGGTCCGCTTATCAATCTCCGTACGAATGCCCATGTTGGCAATTTTGTCCTTATCACCCCGCCCCAGGGCATCGGTCAGCTCCTTTTGAAAAGTGACAGGCAAATCACGACGCTTGTAACCCTTGGTTTCCGCATTGGCGATGTTGTTGGAGAGAGCTTCATGGCGGACATGAGCTGCATCCATCAGCTTTTTGGAGAGAACGTAATTTTGTGAAGAGTAAAGATTTTCTAACATGGTGCCGAAATCTATGCAACCTTCATGCCAATTCCACCAACACTCACGACCAGCCTTTTAGATATAAGGGAAAAAACTGTAATTTCTTTTCTCATTTTACGAAGGGCTATTGAAACGGCAAAAAATTCCGAGTAGGGAGCAGGAGGAATTCGACAACATCGAAAGCAGGTTCCGCACCACCCTTCTTACAATTTCTTCAGAAGCGGCTTGCCCTACTCCATCCAATTCTTTGTCTGCTTACTCCAAACCCAATTACTGCCCGCCCCTTCCAGAAAACGCCCAAATATGCGATTTCCCGACTTCGAGCCCTGCCTGTTTATTGTCTCCGACAAAGGGGATATCCTTAGTTATGAGCCGCACTTCCTGGAATGGCTTGGGGATCATACAGACCCCATCGTCGATTCTTCCTTTCGGGAAATCCTTGGCAAAATCAACCCAACCTGGCCCAACCTGATCCCGGATCGCCCCTGTGACTTCCCACACCACCTGTTCATCCCTTGGGAAAACCCCGAATCTGCAGAACATCCTTTTGGCCTGAATATTCGTAAACTCAGCCACGAGCACCGACATTTTCTCACCCTCACTCCTGAACTCTCCAAAACTTGGCCCCTTCCCCTGGACAGCCCGAACTCGGATGCCACACTGCGCTCGATGGCCCTCCGGGCACTCAATGCAGAAGAACGCCTGGAAACCTACATTGAGAACTTTCCCGGGACCTTCTTTTCTCAGCGACCGGACCTCTCCTTCAGCTACCTCGGAAATGGTGCCGCAGACCTCCTTTCCCACTCCCCTGAGCAACTTTATAATAACAGTGGAGTCTTTCTCAACCTAATCGACAATGGAGACCGGGAAAGATTTATTGATACATTGCGAAACAACGCGTCCACCCCAACCCGGTTCAGCCAATCCTACCGCCTGAGAAAACCAAACTCAAACGATGTGGTATATGTCCTCGATGTCAGAACACCCAAGCTGACACCCTCGGGGATTCTGATCGGCTACGACGGAGTCTGGCTGGATGTGACACGTCAGGCCATCGCAGAAAACCGCCTCTCGGATACGGTATGGAAAGAAAACCTGACCCACCTGACCAACGGCCTGGCACACGACTTTGGCAATCTAATGGCGGGCATATATTCCGTCAGCGACATGCACCTGCAGAACCTACCGGAGCAGGACTCCATGTACGAACTGCTGGGAAACATCAAACACAGCTCACTGCAGGCGCAGCAACTGGTTCGCAAAATTCTGGATCTTCATAAAGACCAGAATGCTGGCAACAAAACCTACGCAGACCTCAAAGTCTTACTGAAAGAGCAGTTGGACCTGTGCAAAATCCTCGTTGCCAGAACCACCTCCATACAACTCTCCGTCCCCGAAGACCCCTTACCGGTACACATTGATGAATCCGCCTTTCGCCAAACCATCCTGAACCTGACCATCAATGCACGGGAAGCCATGGGACCTACTGGGAAAATTGACATCCAGCTCAGAAATGTAAACGCTTCAGAAGAAATGGCACCGCCCGGGGCACCATTCATGGGCCCCGCCCCTCAGGATGGAGTCATCATGGACTTTACTGACACAGGCAAAGGCATTCCAGAGGATACCATCGGAAAAATCTTCCAACCCTTCTTCACATCCAAACCCAATGGAAAAGGAAATGGATTTGGCCTCTACAACGCCAGAATTTTCGCAACCAACCACAGAGGTAAAATCGGAGTCAGTAGCAAAGTAGACGAAGGCACAACCTTTCACCTCTACCTACCCATCGTCAAAGAGTAAAAGAGAGAGAACTGGCATTGAATATGCTTTGAAAGCGTTTCCATTCAAAGCAACACCCATTCAAAGCCAGTCAATGAATCCTATTCTCGTCTCTTCTCTTGTCGGTGCAGGACAAAACCTTCTTTCCCAAGCAATGGAAGCAGGGACCTCCACGCAATCCGACGACCCCAACTTTTCCAAAGTCCTCAACAGCAAGATGTTTGATACGGCGAAATATATGGAAGAAAATGGCCTGCACTCTGCGGAGGACGTGGCCAAGCATATCAAGGAATTGAAGGCACAACTACTCCAAACGTCCCAATTTCTAAATACACCCTACGGCCACGAAGAACCCTCAAACGTCCAAATACTGGCGAGTAATAACGGCTACTCACTGAACACTCCCCAGCACAAGACGACCATACCCACCAACACCCAGTCTCACAGAATCGCTCATGCCATTCATAGCCTGCAGACTTGGGTAGAGCAGCAAACCTGACTCTCACCTCAAGCCTAAGCCTGGCCCCCAACAGGAACCCACCCCATTGAGCAACTCCAACGAAAAAGAGGCCTCTTCCTACTCCTCTCTACTGGATACCATCGAGCACTTACCGCCCGATAAACTCAGCAAAATCAGGCAATACCCGAAACTGGCGTCCCTCCAAAGCATCTATCAGGCACTCAGTTCAATGCTGGAGTCGGATCACGCTTACCTTTCCCAGGTAGCAGAACTCATTAGTCGTGACCCCCCGTTGACCTCAAGACTACTAAGGCTGGCCAACACCCTGATTTACAATGACAGTGAAGCCTGTGTCGATATCGAAGAAGCGGCATTGGCCGCAGGTTTCGACAAAATCAATCAACTCCTGTTGGCCGCTCCAATCATTCAGGACCTCCAGCAACTGCAAAAAGAGCACGAACACACAAATTGGACCGAATTCTGGCAACACAGTATCGCCACCGCCATTTTATCCAGAGAGATCTTTTCACAACGGGGAGAAACCTGCAGGGGGGACCTCGATTACCTTGCAGGCCTGATTCACAATATCGGCAAGATTATCATCGCCCTGACGTTCAACGAAGAATTTAAAAAAATTGCACAGAATCATCCAGAAGATGAAGATGAAGAAATTGAATATGAAAAAGCCCTTCTGGGATTAGACCATGCTCAACTGGGAGCCTACTACCTCTACATCAACGAGCTCCCTGAGGAAATCATTGATGCAACACAATTTCATATCAACCCCTGGGCTTCCACGCAATACCCGGAACTGACAGCAACAACGCAACTGGCCAGTAATCTCGCTAGATTTGCCGGAATTCCAGGAATCGAAAACCTCCCCACTCCTACATGGGAAAACATTGAACAACTAGCCTCCTGGCCAAAATTGTTTCCTGAAGAAAACGATCAACACCACATCAGGGAAGCTCTTCGCCCAACTCTGGAAAGCCTCCCCTTTTTCCTCCAGACCATGATTTAGACCCTGGAAAACTTACATCGGGCAATAATATTTGAAAAACCTGGCACTCGTGCCCGCGCCAGGATCAATTCGAATACTTACTTTCGATCCGCATTTGGGGCACCCCCCGACATAGGCAGTTCCCTCCCGATTTTTGTAAAGACGCCCGTAGGCTCCGCAATTCACAAACTGCACTCCCAGAAATAAACGCTTGGACCCTTGGCCAGATGATGAATGTGCATTACCCCCATTCATGGATTTCCTAATGATTGATCAGTTCTTCGTTTCAGGCTGGAGAAAACGAACCACATCGGACTCCAGGTTTGCCTGAATTTCTAAAGCAAATTCATCCTTAAGCAGGATGGACAACCAGGAATTACGCCCTTCCTTGCCCTTGTTGCCTATGGCAGCTTTGCCGTTTTCTACAAATTTTTCAGAATAAATACGGAAGTTTTCTACTAATTCATCCACTCTGGCACGAATTTGCCCGATCAATTCATTGACGCCCAACTTTGCCTCCCGTACGGCATCAATATCCAGATCATCGGGTTCCGCTGCCGATAAAATGCGTTCCAGCAATTCATGAAGATTCAACTGTCGAATCCACCCTTTCCCCAATTTACCCGGCAAAGAAAAAGTCTCACGATTGGCAGTGCCATCTGCCCGAACAAAAGTTGCAAAACCATTAAAATTTGTGTCCTCCAACAATGTTAAGTCCACTTGGATCTCCTTAAGAACACCCCGTATACCTTCCCCTACCTCCAAGTGCTCAACCAAACCCTCCAGCCGACCAAGAAGATTACTCACCAAAAGCAACGCATTCGCTTGAACGTGTAGATAACTTAACCCCTCTTGCAGTGGCTCTTCTACCTTCTCACGGGACTTCAGAGGAAACTTCCCATTTCCAATTTCACGCGACATCCTCTCCAATTCACGTTTGGAATCGGGTGACCCACTTAACACACTTGCCAAGTGAATCAGTTGATTCCCGTCACTATCATCATCATTGAATGCCATTGCTCTAAATTTGTTAACGTAAATAAAGCTTGGAAAACAGATATCATTTTGCAAGCCAAAGCAAAAACAACATAAACCGTACATTCACGAGCTCCACTATGAGATCTCCAAACGCCTCCACCTTTAAGCTCTCCCTGGGACTGACATTACTGATTATCCTCGGATTATGCCCGGCCCTTTTCGCTCTCAAAATATATCCCATCAATTCGAGACCACTTCCTGCCGAAGATCTCAATCTGATTTTTGCGATCTTAGCCTGTGCCGCCATACCACTGGCCGCCATGACTGTAAACTCATGGCCTACAGGAAATAAGAAAGTCACACCGAGAGGACCATTTTCCAAACGCTACAAAATCCTGACTCCAGTGAAAATCCTGGCAGATCGGAAAAAACAAAAAAAAGGCCCTGCACAAAGAATGCGCAGAGCCCCAAATCCTGCCGCAACTGCAACTCCATCAATCTCAATGGCTCAATGGGCCACCCTCCCCCTATTCCAGCAAACCCCGGACTCCCCGACCGAGTCCCTGCTGGATCTTGCTGACAACCCATTGCTCATGATTGACAACGAAGGCAACATCCTGGCGGCCAACCATTCAGCTGAAGAAATACTCGAACTCACCCAGGAAAATTCCAAACTTATTAAAATTACTGACATCATTCCAAGACTCTTTCCCGACCCCGACGAAGAAAGTGAACCACTACAAAAATTTGCATTTCAAAACAATCAGACGGAAGTTGTCGGAATTGCCAGAGAAACACAGGCCATTACAACCAAAGGTAGAAAGATTCAGGTGCAGTTAAGGATGAGCAAACAGGAAGTCCACAATGCCTTGGTTATTGTTATTGAAATCATTCCTCAGAACTAGCAAGAACAAGCAGTAAAAACCCCTTATAAAACAGCAAAAAAGCCCTTGACTATCAGACCTACGGGAAGCACTTTATCCCCACTAATACCCTTAGATATCCCCATACTTCATACCTCACCCAGTCAATTAGTTAAACAAGCAGAATCATGGAAATCGGCGATGCAAACTCAGAGGTCAGGCGCCTCTTCAACTCGGACGAAGCTGTTGCGGTTCGGCGAAGTTTCCTCGAGCACATCTCAAAATGGCTCGAACTCCACGTCAAAAACAATGAAGACGACCTGACAGGTTTGGCCGTGCTTCTTGCTGATGGAGTGATTGATTTCTCTCAAATCAACACTGACGAACTCGAAGCATTTACAGGAGTAAAAAAAGGACTCACAGAAGCCTTTAACTATGCCAGTGCTCAATTTGAAGCCTACGACCAACAACTGGATTCACTACACTCCAAGTTTGCAAAAGACTTTGAGGACCTGGACCTGCAAATTGTTGCCGATAAAGATGCCTTCAGAAATTACCTGCGGATACTGACTCATGCTGAAGAGTACTACTTCATCAGCAGAAAGCTCAAGAGAGTCCACGACTCTGTCGGCACAGGCAAACTGGAAGACTAGTCCTTCTCCGGCTGCCAAACTTTCTAAAGCCCGCGTCCTGCGGGCTTTTTTTATTTACTAACCCAACTCTACTCCCAACCTCTCCAAACTCGATTTTTCAACGTATACCAATCATGGCACAACAAACTCTCAACATCTCCGTCCTTCCTGGGGACGGCATTGGCCCAGAAGTGATGGATGTCGCTCTCGATATCCTCAAAACCACAGGACAGAAATACGACTTCGACATCCAGTACCAGCAAAACGACGTTGGTGGCATCGCGATTGATAATCATGGAGTCGCCCTGCCCGATCAGACTTTGGAAGACTGCCGTCAAAGAGACGCTATCTTATTCGGCTCCGTAGGTGGCCCCAAATGGGAAAACCTTCCCCCAAAGGAACAACCCGAAAGAGCCGCCCTTCTCCCTCTTCGTAAAAACTTCAATCTCTATGCAAACATCCGTCCAGGCAACCTCTTCCCGGAACTGGTTGACCTTTCTCCTCTGAAAAAAGACACCATTCCCAGTGGACTTGATGTCGTGTGCATTCGTGAACTGACGGGGGGAATTTACTTCGGCCAACCCAAGACCACGACAACCCTTGAAGATGGAGACACGCAGGCCGTCGACACCATGGTCTACAAAAAGACCGAAATTGAAAGGATCGCCGAGATCGCCAGAATAACTGCGGCAGCCCGCGGCAACAAGGTCTGCTCTGTCGACAAAGCCAACGTCCTGGAAACTTCCATTCTGTGGAGAAACACCGTTACAGAATATTTCCAACAGAATGCCCCTGAGGTCGAACTCAGCCACATGTACGTAGACAACGCCGCCATGCAACTGGTTCGCGATCCGTCACAATTTGACACCATTCTCACCGAAAACATGTTCGGGGACATCCTTTCGGACGAACTCGCCGTCATCTGCGGCTCCCTCGGAATGCTGGCTTCGGCGAGCTTGGGCACACTACAAAACAGCCTAGGCAAGCCATTCGGCCTCTATGAACCCGCAGGAGGCACTGCCCCCGACATCGCGGGCAAAAACCTGGCCAACCCCTGTGCACAAATCCTCAGTGCCGCCCTGATGCTCCGGTACAGCTTCGGGCTGGAAAATGCCGCCAAAGCCATCGAAAATGCAGTAAAGCAAACCATTGCAGACGGTTACCGCACAGGCGATATTGCTTCCGGCGCTCCCAGCATTGGAACCACCGAAATGGGGCAACAAATCGCCGACCGCATCCAATAAACCATCTATCAAACTGTCGAAACCAGTGAGCCAGGAAATTCCCACAACCGCCGAAATCCGACAATCCTTTCTCGATTTCTTTGCCAGCAAAGATCACAAGATTGTTCCTTCGGCATCTCTTTTGCCAACGTCCCCCAACCTTCTCTTCACCAATGCGGGGATGAATCAATTTGTGCCCTGCTTCCTGGGAGAACGCACACCCGTGCACCCAAGAGTTGCCGACACACAAAAGTGCATTCGAGCAGGAGGGAAACACAACGACCTGGAAGATGTCGGCCTGGATGCCTACCACCATACCCTCTTTGAAATGCTGGGCAACTGGTCCTTTGGAGATTACTTCAAGAAAGACGCCATCCAGTGGGCATGGGACCTGATGGTAAACCAATGGAAATTCCCCAAGGAACGCCTCTACGCAACAATCTACAAACCCGGAGAAAACGATCCTGCGGAAGAAGATGTCGAAGCTCGGGAAATCTGGGCAGAGATCTTTCGCAAGGAAGGTTTGGACCCGGAGATCCACATCCGGGCAGGAGGCAAAAAGGACAACTTCTGGATGATGGGAGAGACCGGCCCCTGTGGCCCCTGCAGCGAGTTGCACATTGACATGACCCCTGAAGGCCAAACCAAGGGGGATCTCGTCAATGAAGACTCCCCATGGTGTATCGAGATATGGAATCTGGTCTTTATCCAATACAACGCTCAACCGGACGGGACTTATGCCACTCTGGAGCACAACCATGTCGATACAGGCATGGGCTTGGAACGGGTTGCCGGAATTTTGGCCACCACCCAAAACTTCACCCACTTCGACTCCCCCCCCTCCAATTACAACAGCGACATCTTTACCCGGATCTTTGATAAAATCTCAGAGTTCTCCGAGCACAAGTATACCGCTACCCTGCCCCAGGATCCTGAAAATCCCACAGAAGAAGAATTTGTCGATATCGCCTTCCGTGTTCTGGCGGACCATATCCGGGCTCTAACCTTGTCCATAGCAGACGGCATTCATCCCGGCAACGAAGGACGCAACTACGTCCTCCGCCGAATTCTCAGACGAGCCCTCATGTACTCCCGGAGAATTGATCTACCGGACGGCACATTTTCCAAACTGGCCCCCACCGTAATCGAAACGCTGGGAGACGCCTTCCCGGAGCTGCATCAACAAAAGGAGACCATCCAAAAAGTTCTTCAGAACGAAGAAAAAGCGTTTGAAAAGACACTCCGCCGAGGTTTGCAACTACTGGACAAGATTGCCGATCAGGGCGGAAAAGAAATCTCAGGAGCCGATGCCTTCCTGCTTTACGATACATATGGCTTCCCACTGGACCTGACTCAACTCGTAGCCAGAGATAAACACCTCACCGTCGATACCATTGGCTTTGAAAAAGAGATGGAAAAGCAACGGGACCGAGCCAGAAAAGCCAGAAAAACCGAAGTCATCTCTATCTCCACTGGCAGTTCCGACAATGTGGCAACCGAATTCACCGGCTTTGACCTGGAATCTTCAAGTGCAGATGCGACCATCATTCAGGAGCTGCACTCGGATAAAAATGGCTCTTACATCATTTTGCCACAAACCCCCTTCTATGCAGAGATGGGGGGCCAAATTGGAGACCGGGGTACTCTGCGGATAGAGGAGCAAAGTTTTACTGTTCTCGATACGATGCAGGACCCATCCGGGCGATTCCTGCACAAAGTCAAAGAATCCACTGATAACCTGAAAGTTGGCCAGGAAGTGATCCCCCAGGTGAACATGGAACTGCGGGAAGCCATTCAATCACACCATACCGCAACCCACCTCTTAAACTGGGCACTTCGGGAAACATTGGGTACTCACATCCGCCAGGCAGGGTCACTCGTGGAAGGCCAAAAGCTTCGCTTTGACTTCACTCACTATGAAGCCGTGAGCAAAGAGACCCTTCAGGAACTGGAAGAACGTATTAATAGCAAAATCCTGGAAAATGCCCCCATCGAAACTTACACAACAAATTTCAGTGAAAAGCCCGATGACGTCATTGCCACCTTTGGGGAAAAATACGGTGATGTCGTTCGCATCGTAGACATTGGCGGATACTCCAAGGAACTGTGCGGAGGTTGTCACACCCACACCACATCTCAATTGGGTTTCTTCAAAATTCAATCGGAATCCAGTATCGCCGCAGGCACTCGCAGAATCGAAGCCATCACGCAAAAAGCGGCTCATCAATACACTCTGGAAACGTTTCAGGCACTTCAACGGATTGCGGCCAACCTCTCCTGCCCCCAGGACAAACTGGAAGGCCAGATCCAAAAGCTACTGGAGCAAAACAAGGAGCTTCAAAACACCATTGATGCGGCCCAAAAGGCCAAACAAAACGCAATCATTCAAGATCTGAATAAAGAAATCAGGGACCACAACAATCTCCGCATCCTCTCCACCTTCATCGAAGATCATCCGCCCAAATCACTTCAGCAAATTGCCAAAACAGCATTCGGGAAATTCCAACCCGACATCCTGCTGATTGGGGGAAATGAGAACGGAAAAGTCTTTCTCAATGCATTTTGTTCCCCTGCGGCCATAGAACAAAATCTGAAAGCGGGCGATCTTGTCCGCACACTGCTCTCAAAAGTGGGAGCCCGAGGTGGGGGCAAGCCAGATTCCGCATCAGGCGGTGGTCCGGATAATGGTCAATTAAAGGAAGTCCTGCATGATCCCATCGGGCATTTGGATTGAGATCAAACCATCCTGCGCCGCTCAAGACTTAGGGCACAATTCCCAGACCTGAGCAGAGAAGGGATGCAGAGTTAGACGAATCTGATCTTCTTCTCCTTGGGTCGTAGAAACTTGGGCCTCTGGCATTGTTTCAAGTGTACCGCCATATTTGCTTAATGCGGAGTGTAGGACCGGTTGCCATATGCCTGCCTCCGGCACAACCAGATCCCGATCCCTTGGCAATGCCCCAAAATTCATAGCGACAATATAAATTTCCCCCTTGCGATATCCCCAACGAATAAAACTCATGGTGATATGAGCACCGTCGGAAATATCCAGCCACTGGAAGGCAAGAGGCTGAGATTCGGTTTTCGCCAGCGTGGAGTCCTGAACATAAAGGTGATTCAGGTCTGCTACCAGATTCTGAATCCCGGAATGCACGTCATACTGAAGTAAATTCCAGTCCAGTTTGGCATTCACATTCCACTCCTTGGTCTGTCCAAATTCCTGCCCCATAAAAAGCGTCTTCTTACCCGGCCACATCCAAAGCATGGTGTAGAGGGTACGCAGGTCCGCCGCTTGGGCTGGGATGTCCCAACCAGCCTCCATCTTGTTGATGAGGGAACCTTTGCCATGAACGACTTCATCATGAGAAAAGACCTGCATAAAGTTCTCCGCAAACTGATAATCCCGACAATGTAGAACCTTTCCAAATTCATCTTTCCGATAATCCGGAGGCGTCTGGAAGAACTTCAACATATCGTGCATCCATCCCATATTCCACTTCAAGTGAAAGTTGAGGGAATGCTCAGAGTTGTGCCGGTCTGTAACATCTCCAAACGCAGTCGATTCCTCTGCGATCATCACCACTCCCGGAAAATTCGTACGAATCGCATGGTTCGCCTGTTTGATGAATCCAACGGCTTCAAGGTTCTCATTGCCGCCATGAATATTGGGCACCCAATCGCTGCCACGGGAATAGTCGAGATACAACATGGAGGCAACCGCATCCACCCGTAAACCATCAATATGAAAACGCTCCAACCAAGCCATCGCACTGCCCATGAGGAAACTTCTCACTTCAGGCCGCCCATAATCAAATACATACGTACCCCAATCCCGGTGTTCCCGTTTCCACTCATCTCCGTATTCGTAGAGTCTTCCTCCATCAAACCACTCCAGTGCAAAAGCATCTTTGGGGAAATGGGCCGGCACCCAGTCCATAATAACACCAATTCCCTTTTGGTGGAGTGAATCCACCAAATACATAAAGTCATGAGGGGAACCATAGCGATGGCAGATCCCATAGTAACCCGTCACCTGATACCCCCAGGATTCCAACAAAGGATGCTCATTCAGAGGCAAAAACTCTACGTGGGTGAATCCCATTTTCTTCACGTAGTCTCCCAGCTTGTCCGCAGCCTCCCGATAACTATCCACCCCTTCCATCCATGAGCCCATGTGGACCTCATAAACGGACATGGGCTTCTCTTGCCATTCCCCTTTGTTGCGTTCTTCCATCCATTCCTGGTCCCCCCAGCAATACTCCTCCAAATCCGTCAAGATAGAGGCATGATTTGGGGGGCCTTCCGAATCCAGGGCCATCGGGTCTGTTTTATCCAACACGTCGCCAGCTTGGGTTCGGATGTGGAATTTGTAGCGCATTCCCAGAGGAATACTCGGCACAAAGATTTCCCAGACCCCTGTTGACCCAATGCTTCGCATGCAATGAGAAACCGGAGGATCATACTCCGGATAAAAAACCAGATAGACGGAATAAGCCTTCGGAGCCCAAACCGAAAAAGACCAACCCTCAACCCCCTGATGCTCCAGCTTGCGAACACCTGCCTTCTTGAAAATCCACGGATCTCCATACCGCCCGAAATCATGTAGACTTTCATCGGAAACGGTAGGAAGAAAGCGATAGGGGTCTTCGACTACCTTCTCATGCCCATCACTGTATATGAGCTGGAGCCGATAGGGAAAAACATCCCGTCCTTCGATCTCCAGCACAAAGACATCTCCATCTTTGTTCATCTCCCACGTCTGACCACCTTCGCCAATCTCAACCACCAGGCATTTATCTGCGCCGGGTTGCAGAGTCCTTACCATAACCCCCCCATCGACAGGATGCATCCCCAACACAGCATGCGGTTGGGAACAGAGACCACGTTGAAGCCGATCCAATTCTTCGTTTATCTTGCTCATATGATAGCAATTTCAGTTTATAAATTCGTTTCTAATAAAGTGCTGCCCCCCGCCCCACTTGAGAAGCCATGTTTATTTTCTGAAAGCCTCTCATATGCAAGTTAAATAGGGGATACGGTGGGCTCAGTCAGGAACTGCCCAAGTTTATCAAGCCAGCAAATGAAGCATAGTAGATAGCATGAATTAGATGCCATCCAATCTTCACAGTGCAGAAACCTGTTTGACCAGTATTCTTTAACATCTCCATACATTGTATGTTATCACCGATCTTGACAGTTTCTGAAGGGAATGGAATAGAAGAGCACCAAATATTAGCTACGCACTATCTATCAAGATACTCGTGAAAAAACTCCTCCCAGCCCTCTTACTTTCAGCTCAACTCTTACCCGCCATCTGGCAATCCACTCAGGCCGCCGAACTCACGGCGGATAAAATGGAGTTTACCCGAGGTGCTCAGGTGGCAACCGGGAATGCCGAATTAAGAGATAAAGACCTCCTCCTCAAAGCGTCTAAAATCAGCTACAAAGATAACATTGCTCATGCAGAAGGGAAAATCTCCCTCAAACGCAAAGACCTGCTGGTGACTGGAGAATCTCTGGATTACAGCCTCGAAGATGGAAGCTTTACAGGAAAACAACTGCAAGTGGGAAAGTGGCCAGTGTATCTGGAATCCGATGAAGTCACCGGTGATGGAGACAAGTACGAAGCTCATGGAGCGATTTTCTACTACGGAGAACCGGAACTCTATTCGCCTTCCATTCGGGCTACCCGTGTCGGCTATGTCGTCTCGGATGAACGCTATGAGGTCGATGCTCCATGGATTCATTTAGGGAAACACAAACTTCTCCGGCTCCCGGGCGGCAGCTACTCCATGAGAAAGTTTCCCTACAGCATGATTGCCGATGCAGGAAACCGTAGACTGACCGGGGTATTCGTAGTCCTGGCCCCCTCCCTCCTCGGTAATGAAAATATCCGCTTTACCCCAGGGTTCGGAGTCTATCAGGAACGCGGGTTCATGCTCAAACCCAAGATCGACTATGATTTTGATGGGGAAGGAAAACCTTCCGGTTCCTTTGAATATTCATGGATTCGTGATCAGTCGGATGATCCACCCATATATCAGCCGACACTGCCCAAGGACCGCTACTTCGTCGACTGGACTCACCGCATACAAAAAGGTGATTCGGTAGATGCCAAAGTGAAGCTCAACTGGCTCAGCGATGCAGATTATCTTCGGGATTTTGACCCCGACTTCTTTCGGGATGATTTTGCAGACAGTTTTGCTGAAGCCAGCTACCACAAGAACAACTACCTCTTGTCTGCCATGGCAAGGATACAGCCGGACGATGTGCAGAGTTTCCCACGACGATTGCCAGATGTTCGTGCAGACCTGCTGACCAGCAAATTGGGAGCATCCCCAATCGATCACAGAGGCCATGTCGCCATGGCATGGCTTGAAGAAGATACCACCTCACTGGAAAGCACTCGTTTCGATGCCTACTATGGACTCAGCCATAAAATGAATACCCCAGAATGGTTTACCCTGACCCCCATAGCAGGAGCCCGAGTCACCCACTACGAAAGCAACGCCCAACATCCAAAGAGTTATACCCGTTCCATTGGAGAAGTCGGAATCAACAGTGAGATTTTCTCCCACGCCACCTGGGATGTGAATAGTGATGTCTGGAAGATAAAAGGCCTGAGACACATTCTTAAAGCCATTGCCCAATACCGCTACATTCCAGAATCCGAAAAAGGAGCTGGAGAATACTCAGTCATCGAAAAATCCCTACTTCAATACAACATGCCACTTCTAGGCTTAGGCATGCTCCCCTACCTGGACCAGTTGGGAGACCAACACGTTGTCCGCCTCGGACTCGAAAACCGAGTGGATACCAAGCATGCCGACTATGGAACCCGTCGCCTGATTCAACTCAACGTCTACCAGGATATTTTCCCCGAAAGAGCGTCCCGACACCTTGAAGCTCTCTACCTGAACTTTATGATCAGCCCGGCACATTGGCTGGATCTGGGACTCACCGGAAAAATGCCCTCAGACCTTGGAGAATTAAACCAACTGAGTACAGGGTTCGTCCTCCGAGATGGAGATAAAGCAGACCTTTATTTTGCCAACGAATTCATCACCGACGGAGTGCAACAAAACTCCATCTACCTAACCTATCAGGCAAATCGGGACAATGCTCTCGCGGTCGGCTTGCGTCATGATGCAGATTCGAATGTACTCACCGAACAAATCTACACATGGAGCCGTAGCCTGGGACGCAATTGGATCATGGACAACACTCTCGTATTCAGAGATGGCGACCTTCGGGAGTTAGATTTCTCCTATAGAATCGGCATGAGACTAAGGGATTTTTAAACCCCAGGGCCGAGCAGTTATTGCTCCAGCAGCAATCCAGGCAAAGCAATTTGAGCTTTACTTTATATATAAGGAGAGTAGACCTAATTGTTTTCCCAAAAACTACCTGCTGAAACCCGTTCTCCCATTTTCAAATGGATCGTGCACTTGAAAACTCAAACACCACCCCCAACAAACATCTGTTGGGTATTGGTTTAGATTGTGAAGATGGTCATAAACGCATCACACAAGCCGAAGACTTCTCCATTATTGGAGGAAGTGAAGAGACGCATGATTGTATGACAGAAACTCTGTGCAAGACATTTGAAGATCTCAAATCCACTGGAAAAAACTTAAACACTGTTGAGTCTGAACAGCTAACCGATTTGATACACAAGAACATGCCGCAATAGTGAAACTGCGCATAAGGAATTTTCGATTTTGAGCTTGAAGAAGCCAACATCCCCAGGAGCGAAAAAGCTCCCCTCTCCCCCATCCAAATCTGGAGTGAAACGAACCTCTCCATTTAAGGCTGGTGGACCGCCGACCAAGGCAAGCAAAGCCCCTGCCTCCAAGGCACCGACAAAAGCCCCTGTGTCCAAAGCACCGGGCAAAACTCCGTCTAAGGCACCGACAAAAGCGCCAGGTAGCAAACCAGTCTCAAAAGCCCCCACAAAAGGACCAGTTGGCAAAGCGCCGTCAAAAACAACGACTCCTCCCGGCAAAGCCCCTTCCAAAGCTCCTTTGAAGAAGGTTGCGGCCACAGCCCCTCCCAGTAAAGCTCCCTTCAAGAAAGCGGTTGGAGCACCAGTGTCGAAGGTCCCCACCAAGGTTCCTGCAAAAAAAGGACCAGCTGGCCCCCCATCAAAAACATTAGCAAAAGCACCGACGAAAAAGCTTGGTGGACCACCACCATCCAAGGCCCCCACGAAGACAGCACCAAGTGTTCCATCTTCCAAAGCACCGTCAAAAACAGCGGCTCCATCAAAAGCTCCAGCAAAAAAAGTGCCGGGAGGCCCCCCCTCCAAAGCTGCTGGAGGATTACCTCCTTCCAAAGCACCTGCGAAAACAACACCAGGAGGCCCACCGACCAAAAGTCCTGCCAAAAAATTAGGAGGACCTCCGACAAAAGCTCCAGGCTCTAAAACCACAGGGATCCAAATGCCTCAAACCGTGGGAAGCACCCCGCCGGCCAAAGGTAACATGGGTGGCTCCAAAGTAACCCAGTCTCCCTTTTCCCCAAAAAAATCAGCAGGACCAGGAGCAGGACCAGCCTCCAAAGGTCCCGCCTCCAAAATCCCCAGAGGGCCAGCCTCTAAAGCACCGGTTCCCACCAAAAGTGTTGCCAAATCCGCTCCGCCCAAAAAGAAATCCAAAGGCCCCATGGGAGTCGTTCTCCTTGTTATCGATCTTCTCGCCCTAGGAGCAACCATCACCTTTGCACTCCTTACCTACCTGGAAATCTCCATTTTTAAATAAAGCATCTTTTCCCCTAAACCCGAAACCGCTTATCTAAAAAGTATCATGTTAACTGAACTCAATGCAGACTCCTTTAAGGACACCGTCTCTAACGCTTCCACACCTCTGGTTGTGGACTTCTGGGCTCCCTGGTGTGGCCCCTGTAAGGCACTGGGCCCAGTATTGGAGGAAGTCGCAGAAGAACTTTCCGACAAAGCACAAATCTGCAAAGTCAACATTGATGATTGCCGCGACCTTGCCGTGGAATTGGGCATTCAATCCATCCCCACGCTCTATTTCTTCAAAGATGGCGAAAAGAAGGATTCTCACGTCGGCCTGATCTCCAAAGGAGAGTTGGTCTCCAAAATCGAATCCATCTGACCAAACTTTGGCTTAGTCAGCTAAGAATTCTCACACAGAGGAGAATTCCAAAGAGAAGCACATAACGGGCTGTGGTGCCAAGGCATCGTAGATAGTCCTGTGCAGTCAATGATTTCTGCAATGCCTGCAAACACTTCAATTGCAACAAGCAGTAAAGCAAAGCAGGTATACACCACAGCAACCAGTTCTTCGGAGATAAAATAACCAAGCCAGCAACCGCAACAGTCGTCTGAAAGCCGTATTGCCATAAGCTGAAAACTCTCCCGAATCGTACCGCCAGAGTTTTCTTCCCACTGCGGGTATCTTCCTCAATATCCCTGTAGTTGTTGACGACCAACAGGTTATTGATGACCAGACCAATGGAAAGACCGGCAACCCAGCTTTGTACCGTGAAGACTCCGGTCTGAACATACTGCGTAAAGGCCACGGCAATCACTCCGAAGAAAAGGACGACAAAAAGATCTCCAAGCCCAAGGTACGCCAAAGGAAACGGACCGCCAGTATAAGCAATCGCACAAAGCAAACTGGCAATACCGACAATCAACAGTGGCACACCTCCATAGGGTAACAAGCCCAGCCCCGTAATAAACGCCAGAACCAGGACAAAAATCGTTGCCCGCAGCATGATGGAGGGCGGGATCAGCCCTGAAGCCACTGCCCGTTGGGGGCCCAGACGCTCCGAAGTATCTGCCCCTTTACGATGATCAAAGTAATCGTTGGCAAAATTCGTCCCGATCTGAATTAGAAAGGCAAAAAGCAAACACAATACCGCCGGCAAGATCTGAACACTGTCTGCCCGGATCGCCAGAGAAGTCCCTATGGCGACAGGGATAAATGCCGCGACCAAGGTCTTGGGCCTGGAAGCCAAGATCCATGCCTGAGCTCTGGAAATCCCTTCCTTCTCAGAGGCGGGTGACGATGAAGGTTTCACCGGTATGCAGCTTAGAT
>CAYSOI010000011.1:0-17987 GCA_964432425.1 uncultured Opitutales bacterium
TCATTTTTCCATGGGTATCGTTTCACTCAACCCATCGCTAATGGCTGTAATCCCTGCGGGATAATATTCACCCATCAAGTGATTGTGGTGAAATTAAACAATCCTTTTGCAACACAGTGTTTGTAAGCAATAATTCGAATTCAATTGCCACATTTAGGGTTTATCGAACAAGAGGGAGGCGAAAGGCTCTCCAACGCTTGTGCATTTGGAAAGAGTAAAAATAAACGCTGATTAAGAGAACTCACAGATCGGGAGATGAGTAGTAGCAGAATCCTGGGGGCAAAATCATGGGGCTTCTTTTTCCGAACCAGGGAAATAGCGGTCGATGGTTCCGCCTTGTTGGGCTTGTTGTTTTAGGGAGGGTGGGTTTCCGCGGTAGAAGAGAAGGCCTTTACCGACGACTTTGGCGTCGAGGAAGTCGGTGGCCCAGGTGGTGATTTTGCCTTCTCCGATGAGGAGGGCATTGGTGTTTTTGCTATGAAGGTCGTGGGCAAGGATTTGGCCTTTGCCTTCGAGTTGAAGTCGGGTGTCGGTGACGTCGCATCGGGAGAATTCAATTTTGCCGGTGCCATTGAGTTTGGCTTCGAGGGAGTAGAGTCGGCATTTGCTGAGGTGGACAATGCCGGTGCCGGTGGCTTCGAGTTTGAGGTCTCGGAATCTTTGGGCGAGGAGGACGGTGCTGCCGGAGCCTTGGGTGACGTAGTGATTGAGGTCCGGGCAGGCGACCACGACTTTGAGGGGTTCGTGGACGGTGAGGGTGGCTTTGAAGAAGGGGAGTTTTGGGAGGTGATTTTTGGTGGGCTTTTTGTCGATTTTGAGAACGCCGTCGACGACTTCGGTCAGGAGGGATTCCCTCGCGTTTTTGGTGCCTTGGGCAATGAGGGTTCCGGCACCTCCACGGTCGGTGAAGATGAGTTCAAAATCGGTGGTGTTTTCGATTTTGGTGAAGTGGCCGAGTCGTCGAATTTCTTTATCGGAGTTATCCTGGGCAAACCCGAGGCTGGGCAGAAACCAGAGGATTGTGAACAGCCATGTGCGGGGGATGTTCATCATGCCATGGCTTGGGCTACGTAGGTTTTCAATAGGTAGTAGACGAGAATGCCGGTAACTGAAACGTAGAGCCAGACGGGGTAGGTCCAGGTGGCGATTTTCCTGTGTTTCTCAAATCGTTTGGTGGCAGCAAAGAAGAGGGTGAGAAAAACGAGTGGGACGACGACAATGCTGGTAATGATGTGGGTAATGAGAATGAAGAAGTACACCGGGCGAATGAAGCCTTGGCCAGGGAACTTGGTGTCGCCGTGGTAATAATGGTAAAAGAGGTAGCCGACCAGAAAGAGAGCGGAACTCAGGGTGGCGAGGATCATGCAGGTGGTGTGGGCTTTGGTTTTCTTTTTTTTGATGCTGTACACTCCGATGGTGATCAGGGTGGCACTGAGCCCGTTGAGGCAGGCGTTCACAAAGGGCAGGGATTTGATGATGTCGTGGTCGGAATGGCCGGAGGTCTGCCGGAAATAGATGTACCAGACCAGAAAGACGACGATGGCAGTACTGAGCCCGAGGATGAAACGAACGGCGGATTTATCACTGATGTTGTTTAGCATGACAGAGCGTTTACGAAGGAGTGGAAGTTATGGATCAATCCTATAAAAGAAGGAGGAGGGTTATCTGATGGCTTTACGTCCTGTATCAAGGCCAAATCTGGGCAGCAATACACAGCCTCTTGTTTTGTGGCAAAGAATCCATTGTGAAGGGGGACGATTCATTTATCCTCAGTCTCTTCCTTGGGATGTGAAGAATCCTGAACACTGCGACGAATTTTCCCCAGAAAATCCTCCATTTCCCACTTACTGCCGGGAACTTGGTAGAGGATTTTGAGGTCAGGCCCGACCAGAAGGGTTCTCATGGTGTGCTGAAGGATGAGGTTGGGATCGGGCTGAGCCTTAATCCAGAGTTGTTTCTTCAAATCACGAATCGCCTGCAAGGATCCAGTGGCAAAGCGATACTGAGGATCATCCACTCCATAACTGGCTGCATAAGCTTTGAGCACTCCTGGAGTGTCATACTCAGGATCCATTGTCATTGAAATCAAACGAACCGTAGGAAATGACTCTTTCTTGATTTGCTGGAGCAGGGCTCCGGTCCGCATGGTCGTTGCCGGGCACATTTCTGCGACAGTGCAGCGGGTAAAGATGAAGTTGATAACTGTGGTGTTACCGATGAGGGAATTGCGATCAATAAGGTTTCCATCCTGATCAATGAGAGCAAAGTTGGGCAACTCCTCTCCTACTTCACGAACTGGGTTGCTCCCACGCCCTACGGTATCATTGCGAAGCTCCTGGTTACACATGTAGGCATGACTTTCCTCCCGATTGGACGCTGGAAATATCTGATCCAGGAAGCGTTTTTCATCCTTTTGAATTTCGACACCCCGAATTTCACGACCGGGTTTCAACCACATCGTATCTCCATCCGAAATACTGAAAAGCCTTTCTTCCCCGTCACCTCCAGATCTCTTGGTCAAGCTGATTTTAAGAGTGGCATCCTCAGAGTTCACTTCAAGGACCTTGCCCCGGACTTCGCCATTCTGAAGCCCACGTCCACACCCGGCCAGGAAAAACAGGAGTGTCAGAAGTAGGAGAAACTGAATGTTTTTTGCTTTCATATTTTGTAGGGAAGAATCAAAACTTGCCGTATCAGGCAAATCAGGTCGAGACCAGATCCTCCAATTCAACCTAAAAACGCCAAAACCCATAAGCTCAGCTAATTTAAAAAGGATCTCACCATAAATTCCTCTTCTAACAAAAGCCGATGGTATAGGTTTTCGACACTTCCCCCCTAAATCAAAAATGAGTAAAAATTCCTCGAAAGAAAAACCGGATAAACTGGCAGGTTTCCGAAAACTGGCCTTGGCAACTTTAATCGCTACGCTTCTCCTTGTTGGAGTAGGTAGTTTGGTTCGGGTCAGTGGAGCCGGCTTGGGTTGCCCGGACTGGCCAACTTGCTGGGGTTGCTGGTTTCCCCCCACGGATGTTTCCAAAATCGATCCTGAAAAGTACGACATCAGCCAGTTCAATTTGGCAAAAATGTGGATCGAGTATGCCAATCGGATGGTCGGTGTGACCATCGGTTTACTGGTTCTGGCAACTTTTGTGAAATCCTTCCAATTTGTCCGCAAAAGGCCGGGATTGTTTTGGGGTTCCTTCGCCGCGTTTGCCCTTGTCGTCTTCAATGGTTGGCTAGGAGGGGAAGTTGTAAAATCCGGCCTCAAACCGGGCATTATCACCCTGCACATGGCGTTGGCCATTCTCCAGGTGACGGTGTTGATGTGGGTCGTCCACAAGGCACAGGCAAGCCCTGTGCAAACACCAGGAAGCCAGGCTCTTCTTAAACTGGCCATCCCTCTGTTTCTCGTCACAACTGTGCAACTGCTGATGGGCACCAAGGTGAGGGAAACCATAGACCCACACATCAAAATCGGAGATATTCCCAGGGAAGAATGGATAAAGACCAACCACAGTATTGTTGGAGGGACCATCGACCATACTCACCGGATCATGTCCTGGCTCGTTATCGGGGCCAGCCTGATGCTCATTCGCCAATCTAAAAAACTACCCAAAGGCTCTCCGCCCAGATTGATCACTCATATCATTCTGGCGTTGATTCTAGCCGAGATTCTGGTGGGCATCACTTTGGTATACGTAGGTATGCCTCCGCCCAGTCAGGTTCTGCATCTGGTGCTGGCTGCGGCCTTAATCTGCATGGAATTTCTCCTGATTTTGAAATGTTCGGAAAAACCACCGCAAGCCCTCCCTGAAAATTAACCACTCTAATGCAAAACAAAGTGTACTCTTTCAATTCTCTGGAAACATGAAAACTCTGGGTTTTAAGATTGATCCCCCACCTTGCATGTAAATCATTTCGCGGTATTTTAGGAAATTTCCTTATTTCGCCAAACCTTTGAACTCCGAATCCATCAAGACCATTCATAGCAAAGCCTTTCAATCTGAAGGAAAAGCACGTGGACTTTTCGGCTCCTACATACAACTGACCAAACCCAGGCTCAGTCTTATGTCGGTCGCATCCGCTGTCTTCGGTTACTTTTCCGCCGCAACAGAGCGAAGTACCTCCGAATTTATCAGCCTGCTCATTGGCACAGCCCTTGCAGCCGGAGGATGTGCCGCGATCAACCAATGTATGGAAATCAAGGAAGATGCCATGATGGACCGGACTTCGACCCGGCCGCTACCATCAGGCGAAGTAAAGCTGTTCCATGCTTTGTTGATCGGCTTGATCACCTCCATTGCAGGTCTTGGGGTCCTGGCATGGGGAACCAATCTTTCTGCCATGCTGCTGACCCTCGGCGTTCTAGTGGTTTACCTGGTTTTCTACACTCCGATGAAGAAAACTACCCACCTGTCTACTGAAGTGGGTGCCATTTCCGGAGCACTGCCACCCCTCCTCGGTTACGTGGCAGCAACGGGTTCCCTCACGGTGGACAGCCTCAACGGATGGCTACTTTTCGGAATCCTCTTCGCATGGCAAATGCCTCACTTCATGGCGATTTCCTGGATGCACCGGGAGGATTACAAGGAAGCTGGCTTCAAGATGCTGGTGCACGAAAGAAATGGCCCAGCACGAACTGCTCTGAAATCTTTTCTCTACACGATCATACTCATTGGCTTCACCTATGCTCCCCTCTGGATACCAGGGAACGAGGTCAGCCTCTGGTATCTTGTATTGAATTCACTCCTCTCTGTTTACGCACTCTATCACGCGGTTCGTTTCTTGAACCCGAACAATCGTGATACCAACGCCAGAAGCCTTTTCTTCAGTACCATCCTGTACCTTCCTGTTTTCATGATCCTTTTTGCCTTGGATCGTTATCTCTAGAAAGCACGCCACAACTTCCATTCCATACTCTTCCAATTATATCCCAAAAGAAATAGGTAACACCAGCCTCGCCGCTAAATGAATTTGAACATCAAAAGCCTATTCCTGACGGTTATGATTGTCGGAGGCTTTATCTATTTCTGCTTCCAGGCAGACCAGATTCCAGGCATCAGTTCCTACATTGGGGGTGAGCCGTACGGGCCTCAGTCCACCCTAGAACCCAAAGGCCCCATTGCCCAATCCCATCTGGACTCCTTCATGCTGAGCCTCTGGGTTGCAGCACTACTCTGTATCACGGTAGGAGGCCCCTTGGTCTATGCCATGTTTGCTTTCAAGGAAAAGCCGGGCTTTGATCCCAAGAAGGACCAATTCCCCAGACAGACCCATGGAAATACAATAGTGGTATTAGGATTGATCGGATACTCCATGGTCCTCCTCATCCTCATCGCCTTCCTCCCTTTTGGTAAGATGAAAATCCCAGCCCTTGCCGCCATTCCCTATTTCTTTGAAGGGAAGACAAACCTGGCTGGGGTGCCCTCTCTGGAGAGTGAGGAAGACCCGCTCGAAATAAACGTAACGGGTCACCAGTGGTGGTTCTCCTTTCATTATCCGGAATTCGGAATTGTCACCTCCAACGAGTTTGTTTTCCCGACCCACAAAGCCGTGAAAATCAATCTGGAGACCGAAGACGTCATGCATTCCTTCTGGCTGGCTAAGATCGCAGGGCAAGTGGATCTCATACCTGGCCAAACCAACCACATGTGGCTCTACACCGAAGAAGAAGGCAACTACTCCGGTCAGTGTGCAGAATTCTGCGGCGACTCCCATGCCTACATGCTGTTCCGGGGCATAGCAACATCACAAGACAAGTTTGAACAATGGATTAAAAGCCAGACCCGCATGCCCAAAATTGAAAATAAAGACGACGGCACTTACCTCAGCTTCAATGGAGATCCGCCCAGAAAACTCACCGCCTTGGAAGCTCTTGGAGAAAAGCTCTACAATGGCAAAGCCATCCCTGCAAAACTGAAAGAAATGGGACACAAAACCAATGATGTCAGCTGCAATCGCTGCCATATTTTTGGGGCCATGCCTCATCCCAAATGGCCCAACCCCAATCTCAATCACCTCGCTGAACGAACCACGATCGCTGCGGGTTGGAGAAACCTCAATGCCGAACAATTGAAAACCTGGATCCAGCAGCCCGGAAAAGTCAAACCAGGTAATCGCATGTGGCGAGACTTCGCAACTATTTACAAGATTATTGATGCCAACACAACCGAGACTATCTTCAACCGAAACCAAACCAGAGAAAATGCACATTATCGATTCTTCACCACCGAGGAAGCCAATGCACTTGCAGCCTTTCTCCTAACCCTAAAAGATCCCCAAGCCCCAGACTGGGGTGAACCTCCACTCACCGAAAAGAAAAAGTCCGATTACAGGAAAACAGCTCAGCTTAGACTTGATCAAGAGAGCTCAACCCACAAATTAGCAAGAAACTAGCACCTGTTGCTCCACTCCTCAAACGCCCTTTCCTGCTCTGCAACTCAATGGAGAATCAACCCACCAGCACAAACGTTACAGGGACTGATGTGGAACAGGATGTAGCAAAATCTACCTCCAAAGGGCTGTTCCGCCGCCCCGCCCCCAACACCAAAGGCATTGTGGATTGGCTCACCACCATCGACCACAAGAAGATCGGTATCATGTACGGTATGGTAGCCCTCATTTGCCTGATCATTGGGGGCATAGAGGCACTCCTCATCCGAGTGCAACTGGCTAACCCCGAAGCGACTTTCCTTACGGCCCAAGAATACAACCAGCTCTTCACGATGCACGGAACGACAATGATCTTCCTCGCCGTCATGCCGCTAAGTGCCGCTTTCTTTAATTTTATTATTCCACTGCAAATTGGAGCTCGGAATGTTGCCTTTCCGAGGCTCAACACTCTTAGCCTCTGGTGTTTTATCGCTGGAGCCGTGCTTCTCAACATCAGCTGGTTTTTTCCTGGAAGTGCCCCTGCGACCGGATGGTTTGGCAATGCATCGATCACACTGAAAGTGCCACATGGCGACATGAGCATGAGCACTGATTTCTGGGTCATGGGCTTGCTGATTCTGGGCCTGGCCGCCCTGCTTACTTCCTTCAACTTTATTAGCACCATCATCAACATGAGGTGCCCTGGAATGACCATGATGCGTCTCCCCGTGTTCTCATGGATGAGCCTTGTCACCTCCTTCCTACTTATTCTGGCATTGCCTGCCATTGCCGTCGCCCTGTTGAAGCTAATGTTTGATCGGCAGTTTGGAACCCTGTTCTTCGACAACGCTGCCGGGGGTAACGCGATCTACGGGCAATACCTGTTCTCGGTTTTCGGCCATCCGCAAGTCTACATTCTCATCCTACCAGCCATGGGAATCATATCGGAAGTCTTGCCCACCTTCGCCAGAAAACCCCTTTTCGGGTACGGATGGATTGTCTTCTCCGGAGCCATTATTGGTTTCCTCGGATTAGCCGTTTGGAGTCATCACATGTTTGCCTACGACATGGGAGTGATGGCAACCTCTGCCTTCTCCATCCTGGCCCTGCTCATAGCCATCCCAACCGGTGTAAAAATCTTCAACTGGATCGGCACCATCTGGGGAGGCAGTATCCGCTACACCACGCCCATGCTCTTTGCTCTTGGATTCATCTTCATGTTCATGATTGGTGGATTTACTGGCATCATGCACTCGACCGTCTCCGTAGATGCTCAACACAAAGACAGCTACTTCGCCATCGCTCATCTCCACTACGTATTGATCGGAGGCAGCCTATTCGCCCTCCTGGCCGGTTTCTACTACTGGATTCCCAAACTCACCGGTGCTAGGATGAACGACAAATTCGGTAAATTCTGCTTCACCTGGATTTTCGCTGGATTCAACCTCACTTTCCTCCCCATGCATTATCTGGGAATGAAGGGCATGCCTCGCCGTACTCATACCTACCATGCAGATATGGGATGGGATGACCTAAACAAACTCGCCTCTCTGGGCGCCTTCATCCTTGGATTCGGCATCCTTTTCTCCACCATTCAGATCTTTTACACCGTGATCAATCGCAGGAAACTGACACAAGCCGGCAAAGACCCATGGGATGCACGAACTCTGGAATGGACGATTCCCTCCCCTGCCCCGGTCTACAATTTCTCCCGTACCCCTATTGTCAAAGCTCGTGACCAACACTGGGAAGACAAATACGGACCAAAAGAACTCAAAATGGAGAATGAATCCAGTGCCCCTAATGGCGTTCCCATACCAGACCGCTCCTGGTGCCCACTCTTTACCGGAATTGGCATCTTCATTCTGGGCTTCGGGCTGATCATTCGTAAAATGGAGCTTCACCTTCCTGAAGGCTCAACCTGGGAGCCCAATTTCGAAATTATTATCGCCGGCATTGCGATCACATTGATGAGCATCATCTTCTGGTCCATTGAAGGCCCAGGTGGCTACCACCTCCATCCCGATCACGTTGCAGAGACAAAACAAGATTGATCGCCTCTCCTCCCACAAGCTGCTTAAGAAGATCTCTCAACCCAACAAACCAATGAGCCAATCAGTGGAAGCCACCCTAGATACCCATGGTCATCCAAAGGAATATACCAGCACTGGCATACCCAACAAAAAGCTATGCATGTGGGCATTCCTTGCCTCGGAGTGTATGTTTTTCGGCACACTGCTTTCCACACATCTAGTCTATCGCAAAACCACCACAGATGTCATTGATTTAACGGATCTTCTCGACATACCCCTCACCTCCTTCAGCACCTTCATTCTCCTGGCCAGTTCACTCCTGATGGCTCTTGGAGTTTCCGCCATGAACAAGAGCAACCTGAAAATGACACGCTGGATGCTTCTGGGGGTGATCATTTTCGGCCTGATCTACCTGGGCTGCCAAGTCTACGAGTTTACCCACCTTGTTCAACACAGCGGGATTACCCTCAACAGTAACATCTTTGGCAGCACGTTTTACCTCCTGATCGGGACGTACGTAGTCCACATAACATTAGGGGTGGTCTGGCTGGTTGGATGGCTAGTCTATTCTTTCACCGGAAAAATGACCCCAGAACACTCTATAGATATTGAAGTTGCCGGGGTGTACTGGCACTTTATCATAATTGCATGGGTCATTATTTTCCCTGTTGTGTATCTCACGGAATACCTTTTATAACCTCGAAGCCTTTAGAAACCAGCAATCATGCCTCACGACCCTGAATCCGCCCTCCAAGAAAACAATTGGCGTTATTTTACTTTTTTAAATCTCTCGATTGCACTGATACTCATGACAAGTGCAGTGATCGCTATCTTCAAAATGCTCAGCTCCCGGGGATTCAACACCCCCCTTCTCCTGCTGCTATCCGCAGTGAAATTCTTCGGAATCATCGCCAACTGCCTCCATTTGCGAGGGGGTAACTCTCAGTCCTCTACATTCTCCTCCATGGCTCAGGGTGATTGTGGTCTCCACCTTCACGGCAGTAAACATTCTCTTCGTGGGAGATCATATAACCACTGCTGCAGTGCATGTTGAATGATGGAACCTCCACTATTTCGAAGACAACCTTCTGCTATGACCGGCCTATTTCTCGTTTAAAGTAGTCACGAAAACGCCGGGATAGTAGCCAAACATGAATTAAGAAACCGTGGTCAATTGGAGTCACTGGCACACGGAACCTCTTTTGATTGGAGGTATACTGGTTACTGGCTGGATCTATTCCCTGCTCATAGGTCCACTCCGTACCCTCATGACCAAGACCCAATCCTTTCCCCTAAGCGAAGCTGCCTACTTCACACTCGGCCTGGTGACCTTCTACCTGGCTGTCGGCTCTCCACTGAATGCATTGGGTGAAGACTTTCTCTTCAGTGCTCACATGCTGCAACACAACCTTCTGATGTATCTGTCACCACTGTTTATTGTGTTGGGCATACCCGATTGGCTCGTCGATACTCCAGCCCGAAGAAACCGGTATTTTCGGGCCTGTTTCCGCTTTCTGGTAAATCCTCTCTTCGCAGGTATCTTCTTCACTCTGTCCTTCTCTGTCTGGCATTTTCCACAATTATTTGAAGCCACTCTCCGCTCCAAGCCCGTTCATACATTGGCTCAACTGATGATACTGATCTCCTCCATCTTCATGTGGTGGAGCATTGCCAGCCGCTCAAAACGGTTTCCGCCACTTCAATACGGCGTACAAATTCTATTCTTCTTTGCCCTGATGGTGGCCCAGACACCAGTATTCGCGTTCCTGACCTTGGC
Source organism: uncultured Opitutales bacterium (assembly GCA_964432425.1). Classification (GTDB taxonomy): domain Bacteria; phylum Verrucomicrobiota; class Verrucomicrobiia; order Opitutales; family JABJCN01; genus JAYPDO01. Next base: position 10,183 of record CAYSOI010000011.1, read on the forward strand.
CAGGGACTTGCTTTACCCGACTTATGCGGATGCCGCCAGGATTATCCCAAGTCTTGACCCGGTCAGCGACCAGATACTGGGAGGCATTATCATGAAATCGACCAACATGGTCGCGGCTCTTGTGGTGATCAGCATAGCATTTTACAAGTGGATAAAAACGTCAGAAAATGACATAAACCAAAACAGAAACTCCCAGCACAAAAACAAAGAATGAAGGAAAACTTTGTTCCCCATGTACACCATATTCAAGAAGCAGCATTAAAGCTCCCGGATGCCAGCCTCTGGCCTGACCGTTCGATTGCCATTGCCATTCCGGTTTCCGGAAAATCCCAACTCATACACTTTGAAAAATTCCACAAGCCGGGATCTTCAGGACAATTTCAATGGACCTACAATGGTCGCATGCTCCTGAAAATTGAGTGAACCCAAAGCAAAAAAAGGTTTGGGCACATCCGGGTGAGGTCCTCCTTACTTCCGTTTGGGAAAAATCATATCACTCACTGCGTTTGGCAATCGTACCATAAAGATGGCCAGTGGTCTTCCCATGGGCCCAGGTTCCGGCGTACTTGTCGCCATCAAAAAGAACAAAGGCACTGAATTGGCCAAGCCCGGGGATCTTGAGATTGTCCATGTAAATCACAGGTTTGTCTCCGGCCCATTTGACTGGTAACGGAATGGGCAGATCCACGGTTTGCCCGCCTTTCTTCATTCGTGCAGTGAAAACCCAAAGGTCATTCTTGCCGGGAGCTTTGGCCACTGTGAGAATCTCGTAGCTCTCTTTTGCAGGAGGTTTGTCTTTGCCTGCGACTGTAAAGTATCCGCTCAACTTCACATTGCTGAGCATGCCTGAAAGCTTGGCTTCTTTGGATTCGGCTTGAGCTACCGAAAGAGCACCGAGAGGCAGGAGAAGAAAGGAAACGAGGGAGAGTATGCGATTCATGGTTGGATGGTGGAGATGTGGATGTTTTGGCCAAATTGATCAAATTGAGCCCGGTTGTTCAACATGTTCTGATTATATTGCACATTCTGAATAAAATTCACCCTGCCAATTTGCCGGTTCCCATTTAAATTTTGAGGATCTCCAGTGGGAAAAGTAGGATACTTCCCATCAATACCGCCTAAAAAGGTCGCCAGATTTACCGTAGATCCGTCAGGAAAATTTATATTTCTCAGGTCAATGGTCGTCGCCTGCATGTAGATTTCCTGAAGATTGTTGGAAAAATTGACACTGTTTAATTGGAGTGCATTGGCAGCCTGAAGATGAATGACATCTCCACTGCGCACTCGTAAACTGCTGTTTCTGATCACAAGATCTTCCAAGGTTTGCACTTCAATCGACTTTCCCGACTCCATGCTGACATTGACCATTTCCATGCTCCCCCATGAACCTAGGTGCAAGTGATCTCCTGTAAAGTTGAGGTTGGTATTGCTGGCCAGATTCAAGGACTCTCCAGCCAGCAGACTCAGGTAGGTCTCCTGCGGCACTCCCCCTGTGCTGATTTCAACGTCCCCTTCCAAATGGATCGACTCCTTGGCCGTTATCATAAATCGAGCTTTTTGCTGAGCCTGATAGATTTCAGAAAGATCCAGACTGGTATTGATAGATACATTTCGACTGACATAGGCCAATACTGGCGAAAGATTGGTATCCTCAAAGAATGAGTGAGCCAGAAAAACAGGTTCATTGTAGAAAGGGTTTTCCTCCAGTTCACCAATCGCAAATATCCGGTCTGCGGAAAGAGATCCGGAAGGTTCCATGTCGGAAAGCAACTCGTTGGTTTGTACTCCAAGCTCGAACAATGCCTCATCCAGGGAACCGTCTCCCATTTCCAGCAAGTCTTCCAGGATATCCTCATTTGAGTTGTCAGAGAGCAATTCCAAGAGTTCAGGAATCAAGTCAATCTCCTCAGAGAGGTTCGGAACGGTGTCCAGCTCCTCCAGCGGCACCCCCATGGCGATGAGACTTTCAGTGTCACTATTCTGCACAAAGGTGATCAGTTGCAAAATGGTCCGGTTCGAGTTCGCAAATATGGGCAGAATTGTAGATAAACTTTCAGGAGAAATGTTTTCAAGCAGTACACTCAGATTACCAGGCTGCAGCTTGTTGAGTAGCTGAAATTGAATCAAGTTACTGAACTGCTCTATGATCACCCGTTCCTGGTTTTCATAAGATTGGATTTTTTCTGCAATCGCAGTATTGATGATTTGGTTTCGAATATTGACCTGCTGTTGCTCCGCATTCTCAGCCTGCATCAATGTAAGGAGTTCGCTTTTGTCCAGCTTTCTCAACTCTTTCAAATCATCCTGATTCAAACCCATTGCCCTGAGGGCCTTGGCGTCATCCTTGCTTAACTCAATTCCTTGCTGAGCCAAGTCGGCCTGATCATCCACCTCCATAAGCTGTTCACGGCTTTCAGTATTGCTCTGCTCTCGTTTCAGTTTGCTGGTGATTGCTGTTTTGACCTTGTTCACCTTATCCGTTCTGGTGGATTTCGTTGCACCTCCATTCTTCAAATTGGATTTGGGTGCATTCCGTTCCCCTTTCTGTCCACCTCCCTTATTCTCCTGCCTTCGGGGATTGGATTTGATCTTTTGAATAGTCTCTCTTCGAGCCTGATTGATCTGGCCGACCTTGACATCCCTGGAAGAATCCTTCGCCAAATTGGTCCTTTGGTTGAGCCTCTGAGTCACATTGGGTGGTACGGGCCTCTGCACCAGTTGGCCTATCATTTGGCCAGTGGGAGTGACCTGTGAAAAGATGCTTTGACCCGCAAGCACATTGAAATTCAGGCCACTCACGGATCGGAAGTTCACGCTTCCGGATAACATGTTTACGCCTCCAGAGAAATTGCCGGTATTTGGATCCACCTTCACCTCCAACTGCCCATCTGTGCCTCGAACTCCAGACGTGCCCACGGGTGAATCAATTTCAAAACTGGACCCCGGATTTAGCTTCTTCACATTAAACACCACCGATCCATAACCCAGCTTCAACTTCACTTCAGAAGTGCTGGGTTCTGCCGCCAGGTCTGCCAACGAAGTGTCGGCATCCTGCTCGAAGGGCTTTTGTCGAAATTGATCCAGAAGAAACTGGCTGCTCTCCTCCACCGTGGTCAACGTTCCGGTAGACAATAGGATTATGATCCTTCCGGTGGGACCGGTTTTGATGGTTTGCCCTTCAAGGAGAGTCTTCCCAGCACTACTTTCTTCATCCGGCAACACCTGATCATTCGCATCCAGTACCTGCACCTCCCCCTCCTTTGAGACGACAATAAAAGCTCCGGCTTCCGTCTCTTCCTGGGCGTACACCTTCACGACCAAGGTCATTGCCAACAAAAGCCGCAGAAGCGCAGTCAAGTATGGTTTGTCAGAGAACACTGGAGTTCAGTTACAAGGCAAGTTCGCTCACACAATGATGAAGGCCAGGTAAATTAGCTAATATCGCTCTCAAAGCCCCCGAGAATCCGAGTCCATTCAGGGCTGAATGATAGAAATGTTAATATTCTGCCCGAATTGATCGAAATGTGCCCGTGTATTCAGCAAATTCTGATTATATTTCACGTTCTCGATGAAATTCACCCGACCAATTTGGCGGCTTTCACCAGGGAATGTAGGGTACTTGCCATCAATACCACCATACAGAGTCGCCATATTGACAATGGAACCACCAGGGAAATTGATATGCTGCAGATCAATGGTGGTTGCCTGCATGTAGATCTCACGAAGATTATTGGAAAAGTTGACTCCGTTTAGCGTAAGATCCGTTGCAGCCATAAGATGAATCTCATCTCCGCTATTCACCAGTAGACTGCTATCGCGAATGAGCAGATCTTCCAGAGTTTGAATCTCCAGGCTCTTTCCTGCATCCATGCTAACATTGACGATTTCCATGCTGCCCCAGGAACCCAGGTGTAAATGATCACCCTGGAAATTCAACTCCGTGCCGATTCCAATATTCAGGGTATCGGCGGACAATATCGACAAGGAGGTTTCATGCCCGGGATTTCCGGGGTCCCACTGAATGACGCCCTCCAAACTGATACTCTCCTTCGCCGTAATCGCAAAATCCGTTTGTTGGCCAGTTTCATAAATGCTGGAGAGGTCCAGATTATCCTTCAAAGTGATGTTCCGGCTGGCATAGGCTTGGCTTTGGAGAAGATCAACGTCATCGAAGAAAGATTCTGCCAGAAACACCGGATCCTGATAGAATGGGTTTTCAAAGAGTTCGCTGAAATGAAATATGCGATCTGGATCGAGAGTGCCGACAGGTTCAGTATCCGAAAGCAATTCGTTGGTTTGTTTACCCAGCTCAATGAGTGTGTCATCCAAAACACCGCCTCCCATTTCCAGCAACTCATCCAGAATATCATTATTGGTGTTTTCAGAAAGCAACTCCTGAAGTTCTTCCAACGCTGTTTGAGTTTGCCCATCCTGGTCGGGATCAATGTCGGGGACAGTCGAATCCGGCTCAAGATCAACAATTGCCTCATTGGCCAATTTCTCAACCTCAGCGGCCAGTTCTTCATCCGTATAGCCAAGAGCTAAGATCGCTTTGACAACGTCTGTCTCGTTATTGGCCAACAACCAAACCTTCAGGTTCTCCGGAAGAGTATCCAAAGTAGCCTGCTCAGTATCGGTATAATTCGCAACAGCATCTTCCGCTTTCCCCTCCTGAACCACATCCTCAATATTATCCAAAAGTTGCTCAGTATCTTCTTCCTCCAGCAAATCCCCAAGCTCCTCCTCGTCCAATTTACTCAATTGCTCCAATTCCTCTTTATCCAATCCGAGGGATTGAATTTTCTCCGCATCTTCATCGCTTTCCGTAATGATCCCCTGCTGAGCCAAGTCTGCCTGATCATCCGTTTGGAGAAGTTGATCTGTGCTTTCCTCCGCTGTGCTGGTTGTTTCTTCAGCCGTGGTCGTTACAGTCTCTTCTGTCTGCTCAGTAGTTTCTTCCGTGGTGGTTTCTTCGGTGGTTTCAGTCTCTTCCTTGGGCTCCTCCTCAGTAGTCTCTTCTTCTTTGGGTTCTTCAGCTGGTGGAGCATCCTCGATCTTTTGCTCCACTTCCTCTACCGCATTATTCAATTCCCCTACGCTGACATCTTCCGAAGATTCTTCTGCCGTATTGGTGGCTTCAGTGAGTTCCTGAGTGGTTTCCGGGGGCACATCCGTTTGTTGGGTATCCCCGACCTGATCACCAGTTGAGTTAACTTCCGTTTGGACCCCCTGTCCTGCCCCCACATTTTGAGTCTGTCCATTGGGTGAAGTAAAATCGATATTCCCGCTCAACATGTTCACCCCTCCAGTGTAGTTGCCGGTATCAGGGTCCACCTGCACTTCGACAGAACCATCCGTTCCCCGAATTCCCGCCAAACCAATGGGAGAGTCAATTTCAAACGAGGAGCCAGGGTTCAGCTTCTTCACATTGAAGACGACCTTTCCGTAGCCAAGCTTCAACTTGGTCTGGGAAGTACTGGGCTCCGCCTCCAATTCCTTAACCATCTTGCCTGGGTCCACCTCAAAAGCCTTTTGCTTAAACTTGGCCAGAATCAGCTCACTCTTCGGAGTCAACGTCGTCAAAGAACCATTGGATAGCAGAAGAATGATTTTACCCGCATCTCCGGTTTTGACAGATTGCCCTTCGAAAAGCGTCTTCCCCGCAGCAACCTCCGTACCCGGCAAAGGCTTGCCATCGGTATTGAGAACGGTGACGTCTCCTTCTTTCGAAACAATAATGAAAGCTCCTGCTCCATTCTCATCCTGACCGCAAACACTTCCAATGAGCAGTATGGAAAGAAAAAAACAAAGCAAAAAGTGAGGCATACTTCTTGGAATTGGCATGGGGTAAATTTTACTTATAATAACGTAAGCTTGGTCATTCATTCGTGCAAGGTCGAATTCAAACTACTCAAAACTTCTTGCTGGCACAACTCAATGGATACTCCCATATAGGTGGTTCAACAATTTTGTACCGATAGCGATGATGCAACCCGAGTTCCCCCCCACAAACTTGAACCTCGACCTGTAACCCTTATGAAAAACCACCTGATCCTCCTTGCCACATACCTCATCTCCCAAGCCGTGCAACTCTGCGCAGAACCTGTATTGGTCCTCGTCGGAGCTTATGCAAACAAACCGGAAGAAGGCATTTCCGTCTACACCATGTGCGACAAAACCGGTGCCATCATCCCAACGACCGTACTGGGCGGACAGAAAAACCCCTCCTTTCTTGAACTGCACCCCAACGGCAAATTCGTCTACGCCGTCAATGAAATCGGCAACTATGAAGGCGAAAAACAAGGTGCAGTCTCCTCCTATTCCCTGAATCCCAAGACCGGACAACTCAAACTCCTCAACCAACAACCCACCAAAGGCTCCAGCCCCTGTCACATCTCCATCGACAAGGAAGGCAAACATGCCCTCGTGGCCAACTACGGAGGCGGAAGCGTCGTCAGCCTCCCCATCCACAAAGACGGCACCCTGGGAGCCCCCGTCTCCTTTCATCAGCACGAAGGCTCCAGCGTAAACCCAGCACGCCAGAAAGGACCCCATGGACACGCCATCAACCTCGATCCCACCAACAACTACGCCTTCGCCTCCGATCTCGGATTGGACAAAATCCTCATCTACAAATTCAACGCCTGCTCCGGCAAACTCACCAAACACGGCCATGCCTCCCTGGCACCTGGAGCTGGACCTCGCCACTTCGCCATTTCACAGGACTCCCAATTCGCCTACTCCCTCAACGAATTGCACTCCACCATCACCTCCTTCAGATTTGATGCCAACAAAGGAAAACTCTCCTCCATCCAAACCATCTCCACCTTGCCCACCGGCTATAAAGGCAGGAATTCTACCGCAGAAATCCGCATTCACCCCAACGGCAAATTCCTCTACAGCTCCAACCGTGGACACGACAGCATCGCCGTCTTCAAAATCCACCCAAAACTCGGTACCCTCACTCCCCTCCAGGAACAAAAGACCGGAGGCAAAACACCCCGCAACTTCAACATCACCCCCAACGGCAAATTCCTGTTGGCAGCCAACCAAAGCTCCAACGACATCACCCTTTTGAAAATTGACACCGAAACCGGACTCCTGACCCCCACCAAGCACAGTGTGGAAACACCACGGCCCGTCTGCATCCGGTTTCTGAAAGTGCAATAACCCAACTCCCCAACCTCCGCAATGGAAAACCCCTACGAGTTCCTTCTATCTCTGGGACTCGGCGTAGCTCTGGCCTCCGCCTGCGGTTTTCGAGTGTTCCTACCTGCCTTGGTCGTAGCCATCGCTCACCGATCAGGACATGTAGAAATCCCAGAACATTTTTACTGGATCAGCTCCAATGTCTCCATCTTTTGCTTAGCTACCGCAGCAACCCTGGAAATCCTCGCCTATTTTGTCCCCATTCTGGACAACCTCCTCGACACCATCGCCACACCCGCCGCGGCAGTTGCCGGAAGCGTCATGACCTTCGGCGTCCTCTCCGACATCTCCCCATGGCTCCACTGGACCCTTGCCATCATCGCCGGAGGTGGCACCTCCACCATCGTCCAAAGCAGCACTGTCGCCCTCCGCGCCAGCAGCTCCGCACTCACCGCCGGAACCGCCAATCCAATCATCGCTGCAGGAGAAACTTTAGGCGCCATCCTGATGACCTTGCTATCCATCATCCTCCTCCCCCTGGGTATCGTCATTGCGATCATCCTTCTCGTCATCGGCATCCGCTCCCTCATCCGCTACATATTACCCAAAGTGACCTAACGTGGCGCATGCTTCCAGCTTGCGAAAACCTTCCAACA
>CAYSOI010000011.1:18087-30433 GCA_964432425.1 uncultured Opitutales bacterium
CCCAAAGTGACCTAACGTGGCGCATGCTTCCAGCTTGCGAAAACCTTCCAACACCCCGGAATCGCAAGCTGGAAGCATGCGCCACTCTGACCACTCGATCTACTCGTAAATCGGGCAAAACGTATGAAATGCCGCTTCGCAGAAATCTCCGGGATCATTGAATCGCCGATGCTGATCCAGCTTGGAAATCTCTTCCATTTCTGACTCTGACAGATCGAAACCATACACATCCAGATTTTCCTCAAGTCGTTCGGGCTTCGAAGTTTTGGGGATGACGGCAGTCCCCTGCTGAATGCCCCAGCGGAGTACGACTTGAGCAGGGGTTTTGCCATGAGAGTCAGCGATGTCCTTCACAGAGGATTCCTCCAAAACAGAATCTTCCGGCTGAGCCATGCCTAATTCCAGATAGGAACCTGCTCCCAGCGGGGAAAATCCAGTTACTGCGATTCCGGATTCCTGGCAGAACCTCACCAATTTCTTTTGCTCCAGATAGGGATGCCTTTCGATTTGCAGGACAGACGGAACCGTGTCCGCAGAGTTCATCAGATCCCGAAGTAAAGACACTCCAAAATTACACACGCCGATATTTTTCACCAAACCAGCTTCCACCAAGCTTTCCATAGCCTGCCAGGTTTCCAGAAGCGGCACTTTGGCAAATTGGATCGCCGGGTTCTCGGCGTCTTCATCAAAGAACCATCCTGGAGGATACTTTTTGTCAAAGGGCACAAAATCTTGAGCAATAGGAAAATGGATCAGGTAGAGGTCCAGGTAATCCAAACCCAGGTCAGAAAGGCTCTTTTCCAGTGCTGGCCGTACGTGTTCCTTTTTATGGTAAGTGTTCCACAACTTGGAGGTCACCCAAAGTTCCTCACGTTTACAGATGCCATCTTTCAGGGCTCGGGCAATGCCTTCTCCTGTCTGCACTTCATTCCCATAATCAGAGGCAGAATCCAAGTGCCGATAGCCACACCCCAACGCAGCGTAGGTCATGGCGGCCGTGCTGGCTTCTGGAATCTTCCAGAGCCCAAGGCCCATGGAGGGAAATTGAGAACCGTTGGCTAATGTCAAAGTTTCCATGGTGACGGAACCTACTGCCATTACAAGGTCTGTAAAGTGTGGAATCGAGGGGAGTTACTCGACCTTTTTGGGCTGCCCAAGGGTGACAAGGATTCGGTTCTGCTCCTCTATCCCCAGATCCTCGAATTGGGAATCAAAATAGAGAACTGCCAGAATGTCTCTCTGATGACGGTCGGGGTTCTTCTCAGAACTTAATGTAAATGAGGAGGTTCTTACCTCAGAGGATTGGTCGGATTTGTTATGCAGGGCCAAAGTCAGTGTGTCTTCATCACCCTGATGCACAGCTAACGCCACTTGGTTCCCTTCAGGGATGCCAGGCTGCACGGTAAACAGGGCATCACCAAGGTAAAATGTGCCAGCTTCGGTATCGGCAATCTTCACATTCTCTGCGGTTTCTGTCAAAGTGGTGTCCCAGTTTATTTTGGAAGGCAACAATGGCTCGACTTCAAAGTACTCCGCCAGTGTCAGGTCCTCCACTTTCAATCGGGCTTCCTTTTTATTTTCGGTAAAGTGGAGCACAAACTTCCCGTCAAATCCCTCGATCCGCCCTTTCACATTCCCTTTCTCCAGAAATTCAATATTGCCTGCAAGTTGAATGGGTTGGATCACATGCAATTCCTTATTTGGCTGAATCTTGGCATCAATTTCCAGCTTGGAGCTGGTTTGTAAACCGGAACCCGATTGAATGTCCAATGGGGACATGGAAAAATCCAGAGCTGAACTCTTCAAGGTCAATTGCCCCATCTGAAAATGATCCTGAGTGATCTCCAGTCCATCCAGGGTCAATTCATCCAGTTGAAACCGAAAGTCCTTCTCTGGATCAATCAGCTCAATATTATTGATATCCACTTTTCGGAGCCGAAACAGTTCCCAATCCTGATCTCCAGAATCAGAACTTACCGGCTCTGAGGTTTCCTCCGGGGCAACTGGTTTTCCTTCGGGATCTGTATCCTCGGTGGTTGTAGAATCATAAGTTACATAGAGAGTCGCACTTCCGACACTGATTTCCTCAAAATCAAACTCTTTGGATTTCAATCCTTTGAGTAAATTGGGATACAAGACATTGATGTCCCGAAGGGTGTTGATCCGATCCGGATGTTTCTCATCTGGAAATTCAACAAAGGGGATGGAGAATCCTTTGAGCAGGTTTCCGGAGATGGTGTCGATTTGAACATTGGGATTATCTTCCTCAATTAATCCTGCGATAAAATTGATGGGAATTGGGGTTAGAAAAAAGAGAAAAACCAGCCCCCCGATCAACAATAGGGGGATACCAATCAGCAGGGCACAACCGGCTGTTCCACATCCGCCGAGTATACACCCAATTCCGGTATTGTTGGTATTCGGTTTTTCAGACCGGTCCAAGGAGTAAGATTCCTGTCTCATTTTTGTTGGAAAATTCGCGATACCCTTCCCTTTCAGGAATTATTCGGAGGGAGGCTTGTTCTCAGGCAGTAGCTGTGGGGCATTGTTTCGAGCCCATATCTCCGCTTGATCTGGATCTTTCTTTTTCCAGCCAGAGTATACTCGTTCCAAAGCTTGCTCCTTGCGGTCTGTATCCAGTATGGAATTGGCCCAATCGGCAGCGACTTCCGGTGCCTTGGTTGCAATGCGTCTTGAAAAGTTCTCGAGGGCTGGGTCCAAATCTGTCGTGGAAGGAAATTGATTGAGCCATTCCGCGGTACTGGCCGGATCTCGCCATGCCCACTGGTTCACCATTTGCTCAATCGCCTTGTAACGACTGCCTCCTTCGGGGAGTTTGGCCACCCAATCTGCGGTATCCTGGTGAGATTCTCTGGACCAATAATTGATCACCGTAGAGATCACGCTGTTACGAGCATCCCCTTCCGATAGTGAAAGTGCCCATTCGGCTCCCCGTTGAGGATCTTGCCTGGCAATCGCAGAAGCGACCTGCGAAAAGATGGTCTTTTTGATCGTAGAATCCGTATCCGGTAGTGATTCTGCCCACTCAATCGTGCTATCCACTCCATTCTTCAGATTATCCTGCACCAGGAGAGCTGCTGCCTGATAGCGGTAGTTGGTCTTGTCGATGGTGTAGAGAAGTTCGGTAGCTGACCCCATATCAAAGGAAGCTACGCCCTGCACAATCCCCACCAGGTATTCGGCGCGGACGTTTTCATCTTCATGATTTTCGGCCCATTCCATGGCCGCCGTAGCATCATAACTTGCCCAACTGGCCACGGCAGATCGTGTAGCAAAAATCGCCTCACTGCGGTTGAGAGTCTGAGCGTATTCAATCGCATCTTTGGGTGCAAACTTGGACCAGGCATGAAAGAGAAGCTGCAATTCATTGCTTCTGGAGCGGTCATTGGGCAGTTTCTCAAATGCTTGGAGCACAGGCCCTAGAGTCTCAGGGCTAAGTTTTCGCAGAGCATCCACAAAGGCACCCATTCTGGCAACAGGATCAGTCCCCGACAAAAGAGCCTCCGAATCAATACTGGTTGTGGTGAATTCAGGAACAAAAGTGGGGTCATTGAATTCGTTGAGTAGATCTTCTTCTTCACTGGGGTCAACCGGTGGGTTCCGACCTAAAATGGAACTGGAATCCGAGATAATATCAACCGGTTGCTCAATATTGGATCCAGAAGCGCCCCCCCCTTGAGCGACGGTCTCGACCTTGATCACTTCTTTTGGTGCCACAAAACCACGGATGATCCATCCCAGGAAAAAGGCTATCAATAGGGTCGCCGCCCAAACAGAAAGTACTATACGCATAATAGAAAAAGGGTGATACTTCGAAGACTAAAAGGATGAAGGAAGATCAGAGAAAATCAATACTACTGTTAATTATTGCCCCGGATCCACGGAATGAAACTTCTGGTGTGGATCAAAGGTCAACTCAATACGATCATGAATTGCCGCTTCAAGGGCAGTGTGGGGCAACAAATTGGCGAGAGTGGGCCCAATGACATGGTCTGCATTAAGGGAAAGATTGCCGAATAACTCCACATCGCTGGTAGACGCCTTGTCAGAATGAGAGAGGGTAATCAAAGCCAGGTTGCCTGCCATGGAATAACGCCGATGTTCAGAGATGTGGGCAAGCTTGGCTTCCATGGACGGAATGGCTGTCGGTGTTGTCGGAATTTTGACCAAAGTGGAATTCCTAGGTCGCCAGGCATACTCATTCAGCCCCCTCCAGATTTCCTCTGCATGGATCAGCAATTGAATATTGGAAGCCGTCTTCGAAAAATACTTTTGGATGGCAGGCATCCGGGCATTCAGAGCATCTGTGTTCCCACAAAGCCGCAGCAAGATCTGCTTGTTGATGGGGTCCAACTCAATCGCATCCGGGTCCCAGGTCGTCAGGGTAACATCGATGAGAGCATTTAAAGCCTCATCCAAAGTTTTGAAAGAAAGGAGCAAAGTACGGCTATCCATGGGCCGGGGAAAGACCTTGAACGTGGTTTCCACAATGACCCCCAATCTCCCCTTACTCCCACAGAGAAACTTCGGATAATCAAACCCGGCCGCATTTTTCACCACTTTCCCTCCGCCCTGCAAGACATGGCCATTTCCATCCACAAATCGAACACCGATCAGAAAATCCCGCAATCCACCATACCGAATACGTCCAGGCCCACTCAATCCACAGGCAATCGTCCCTCCCAATGTAGCACCCGCCTCCACCAAGGGCGGATCAAACGGAAGATACTGGTTGTGCTCCAGCAACGCCTCATTGATCTCCTTCAGGGGCGTACCCGCCAACGCGGTTATCGTGTATTCACTGGGCTTGTACTCCACAATCCCAGACAACCCACTCAAGGAAAGATTCGGAGGACTGGGAGAATCCAAAGGAAACTTGGTTCCGTTGCCAATGTGTACGACATGGTCGGAATCCCCGACAAACTCGGCCACGTCTTCAATTTTGGATGGAGCAAACATAGCGTTACAACTCAATGCCGTGAGGCAATGCCCTTTTTTTCAAGTGGATGAAGACCATAAAGCGTCAGGGAAGGTGCCTGTCCCTCTGGAAACATCTTTCCGGGATTGGCAATTTGATCCGGATCAAACGCTTTTCGGGTTTCCATGAGAAATTCAATGTCCAGGTCTGAGAACATTTTGGGAAGATAGGCACGTTTCTCCATACCGACTCCATGTTCACCTGTAATCGAGCCCCCCATTTCAATGCACATCTCAAGGATCTCACCAGCAAGAGCCTCTCCACGTTCCAACTCCCCTTCCACGGTACCATCATAGAGAATCAAAGGATGAAGGTTCCCATCTCCCGCATGGAATACATTCGCCACCCGCAACCCATGCTTCTGACTGATTTCCTCAATCCGACGAAGGGCTTCCCCAAGCCGCTTTCTCGGAACCACGCCATCCTGAACAATAAAATCCGGACTCAACCTTCCCACCGCCGAAAAGGCACTCTTTCGCCCCTTCCAAATCTTCAATCGAGCTGCGGCATCCTTAGCCACCTGCAGCTCCAACGGCCCGGAAGCCTCAAGGATTTTGTCCAATTCCTTCCGCTCCGACTCCACTTGCTCCGTCGGCCCCTCCAACTCCACAATCAATACCGACTTCGCATCCTTCGGATACCCCGCATCCACCGCCGCCTCCGCCGCATCAATGGCCAGACGATCCATTATCTCCATCGCTCCCGGCAAAATCCCCGAGGCCACAATTGCCGAAACCGCATCCCCTGCCTTCTCCGTACTGTCGTAACCCACCAACACCGTGTGAAACTTCTCCGCCTTCGGAAGCAAACGCAAAGTCGACTCCAGCACTACGCCAAACAATCCCTCACTCCCGCAGAACAAACCATGATAATCCGGACCATTGTTCTCCAGACTGTCTCCACCAAATTCCACAACCTCCCCCGTCGCCAACACCACCTTCATCCCCAGCACATGATTTGCCGTCATCCCATACTTCAAACAATGGGCTCCCCCGGAATTAAAAGCAATGTTCCCCCCAATCGTACAAATGATCTGACTCGAAGGGTCCGGAGCAAAGTGCAATCCATGGGGTTGCGCCGCCTTGGTCACATCCAGATTGATCACCCCCGGCTCCACAACCGCAACCCTCCGCTTCGGGTCCAACTCCACAATCCGATTCAAACGATTCAAAGCGATCACAATCCCATTCTCCACCGGCAACGTCCCCCCCGAAAGACTCGTCCCACTCCCTCTCGAAACAAAGGGCACCTTGTGTTGAGCACAGATCTTCACCACCTCAATCACCTCCTCCTGTGTCTCCGGAATCACCACCCCCCGAGGAGTCACAGCAAACGCCGTCAAACCATCCGACTCATAAGGAGAAAGCATCTCCTTGTCAGTCAACAGTCGATCTACTGGAAAGATCTTCGAAAGCTCCTCAAAAAAAGTCATAAATCAAAATCTGCGCCAATCTGCGTAATCTGCGGATAGAATATTCCCAAATTCATTCCCTGCATTCCTTCATTCCTTGTTCAATAACAATTTAAGGCACCAAAGACTGCAGCCCCTCCTTGAGATTTCCACTCGGATAAAATCCCGTTTCCTTCAGTTTATCCACATTCGCCACCGAATGCCGCACATCACCCGGCCGCTCCGGAGCATGAAGGATTTCTGAACTCGAACCAGTCAACTCCAGAACAGTCTGGGCCAGCTCCAGCACAGACGTCCGTTTCCCATAGCCCGCATTGTACACTCCAGAAATATCCGCATTCTCCGCCAAATGCACCAGAGCCGCCACAATGTCTTTTACATAGATGAAGTCCCGGGTGGCTCCACCATCCCCGAAAATAGTGATGGGATCACCAAAAAGTGCTTTATCAAAAAAGATCGGAACCGCCGCTGCGTAGGGACCATTCGGATCCTGCCTGCGGCCAAACACATTGAAAAACCGCAGGCACGCTGTCTTCAACCGATTTTCCCGATCGAACATATCGCAATAATACTCTCCATCCAGCTTCGTAATTGCATAAGGACTTTTCGGCTCCGGAATCATCGTCTCCACCTTCGGAACCGTAGGATTATCGCCATAAATTGCTGCCGAACTGGCAAAACACAACTTATTCACCCCCTCCTCCTCTGCCTCTTCCAGCACATTCAACAATCCCTGCACGTTGATATCCACACATTCCTGCGGCTTCTCCATCGACTCCGGCACACTCACCAACGCGGCCAAATGAAAAACATAATCCACCCCCTCTACAGCCGATTTCACCAACTCCCGATCACAAATTGAACCCTCAATCAACTCCGCCTTCAGCCCATACAAATTCTTCCGGAAGCCCGTCCGCAAATTGTCCAGAACCCGCACCTCCGCCTTCCCCTGAAAATGTTCCACCAAATGACTGCCGATAAAACCGGCTCCCCCTGTAATCAATACCCTCATCACTCAAACGTAAGGAGCCTCCTCCCGAAACGCCAGGGTCCCATCTCCCTGAATCGTCCGATAATAACAACCATGACGAGCCTTTCCTGATGCATCTTTTGTGTGGCAAGCCCCAGTTCCAACCTGCCGAACCCGATACAGCAAAGAATTCTGCTCACAGTTCACACAAGTCTCCACCAACTCCAGATAATTCCCCGAAGTCAGCCCCTTGATCCAAAGTTCATTCCGACTCGTACTCCAGAACGTCGCCTTCTTCTCCTTCAACGCTGTGTCCAGAGCCAATTGATTGGCATACCCCACAATCAAAACCTCACCCGTCTCCGCATCCTGGGCAACGGCAGGCACAACATCTTCCCCGCAGTTCGCTACCTTGCGAAGCTTGGTAAAATCCAGATTCAGTGCAGTCCCTTGTTCCAATTCTTGGTGGTCCATGAAGACGGAAGGTTGAAGAGAACATTTTGAATTGCAATCCAAACGAGAAATTTGGTGCTATTAACAGTAACCATGATTAAATCCAATCGTCGCTCTTTCCTCAAACAACTCACTGCTACCGGCATCGCGATGCCTTACGTAGCCCGCACCTCCTGGGCTCAAAACTCTCCCAGCCAAACCCTTCGACACGCCAGCTTCGGAGGTGGAGGCATGGCAATGGCTGACCTCACCACCATTTCCACCGCCAAAAATGTAAACCTCGTCGCCTGTGCCGAACTTGATCCAGGGCGCCGCAAACAATTTCAACAACGCTTCCCCGAAACCAAAGTTTACGCAGACTGGAGGGAAATGCTCGACAAAGAACGCTGCAACATTGACAGCGTCAACGTCTCCACCCCAGACCACCTTCACGCCGCCATGGCCATGTCCTCCATGCAACTCGGCAAACATGTCTACGGCCAGAAACCCCTCACCCACGACATCTACGAGTGCCGCCAGGTCCAGAATTATGCCAAAGAAAAAGGCCTCGTCACCCAAATGGGAATCCAGATCCACTCCCATGTCTTCTACCGCAGCGCAGTTCAAATCGTTCAGGATGGCGTGATCGGAAAGATCAAGGAAGTCCACACATGGAGCAGCAAAAAGTGGGGCGATAACTCCCCAAAACCAAACAGAAAAGACAAAGTGCCCGAAGGCCTGAACTGGGAAAACTGGATCGGCCCCGCTCCTTACACCGACTACATCCAAGGCTACTACCACCCAGGACAATGGCGCAAACGCCTCGACTACGGCACAGGAACCTTCGGTGACATGGGCTGCCACATCTACGACCCCGTCTTCAAAGCCGTAGCCCTCACCTCCCCACTTTCCCTCAAATCCACTGGCCCCAAACCCAACAAACACAACTGGGCCACCAACGCCGTCATCCGCTACACCTTCCCCAAGACGCCCTTTACCGCAGGCAAAACAGTCGACGTCACTTGGTATGACGGCGACGAACGCCCCCCCAAAGACATCCAGGCCCTTCTCGGCGGTAAAAACATCCCCGGCCAAGGCTCCATCTTTATCGGAACCAAAGGCGTCATGCTCCTCCCACACATTGGCAAACCGACTCTCTACCCGGAAAAAGATTTCGACGGCTTCGAGCACCCCAAACTCGACAAAGTCAATCACTGGGACTCCTTCGTCGAAGCCTGCCGCGGCAACGGCACCACCTCCGCCAACTTCGACTACGCAGGCCCCCTCACCGAAACCGTCCTGCTCGGCGGAGTCGCCACCCGCTTCCCCGGCAAGGACCTCAAATGGGACACCAACAAACTCGAGTTCACAAACGAACCCACCGCCGCCCAATACGTCCGCAAACAATACCGCAAAGGCTGGGAAGTCGAAGGACTCTAAGCCTTTTGAGGGAACCACAAGTCCATGGACAACGCCACCAAAGAAGATCCGGAATCATCACCAACAGCACTCCCCAAACTGCCCCAGGCCAATAACCTTCTGAAGAAAGGCTTAGTCTTCATCGTGGCAGCCTATGCCGTGATGATTCTCTATCATTTTATAGTATCCAAAGGATTGGCTGTCCAACCATTGGCAAGGTGTGGTTTGGCCGTCGTTTTGGGCGTGTTCGCCTACAAAGGATGGAGATGGTCAACATGGATATTATTCCTTCTGGCCATCGCATGGATTCTGGAAAGCTTGATAGGAGCCACCCGTGAAAACCTCGAATGGCATGCCCGGGGAATATTCATCATCCGAGGTATTCTCACGGGATTCGGACTCTACTATCTCTGGAATACCATTCGAGAACAGAAGAAAGAATGGATAACAAAGTTCTTCGAAAAGATGGATCTCCAGAAAGTCTCCATAAGTCTCGACTCTACCACCCAACCCTTCCTTGAAAGAATGACCCACTTGTTCAATGCAGGGTTTGGAACATTTCAGATCAAGGAGGTATTGGAACTTTCCAGAAAATTAGAGAACAAAGAACAAAAAACATTCATATTCTCCCCTTTGCATAACCTGAAAAAAGTCCCACTCAAGGTGGTCATTGAACAGGATAACTTCTCCCCAACCATTAATTTTTTCTCCACCAGAGAAGTTGCGGAGAAGCTTAATGTAATGAAGGCAATGGGCTAGCAAGCTTAGGCTGCCTATTGCATTTGATTACTGAAAAATGCACAGAACAACTTTGCTCAGGGAAAGTTGTAGGCTTTTCAAAACCTGAACATACTCCTTGCACGGCACCAGAATGATGCCATTTTGAAATAATGAACATCACCATCAAAGAAGTGCCAGGGGAGTTGCATGAAAAACTTAGAAAAGTAGCCGACCAAAGTGGAAGAAGCCTGAACAAACAAATTCTCTACACTTTGGAACAATCTGTAACCCCAAGAAAACGAAATCGCACAGATTTACTAAATCGCATCAAGGCTCGACGAGACCAAATGAAAGTCTGGCTTGATGACGAGTCCCTAAAGAAAGCAATTACTGAAGGGCGACAATGATTGTCGTAGATGTAAACATCATCGCCTATCTATTGATCCGAGGGGAACGATCCGAAAGCATGGACCAACTTCAGGAAAGGGACCCTGATTGGATTGCTCCGGGTCTCTGGTTAGATGAATTCCTGAATATTCTGAGCCTCTATGAGCGGAAAGGACTACTGGAACCAGCACAGTCCACAGCCATTCTGAATGACGCTCTCGACCTTATGGAAGATGCAACTTATGAACTTCCTCCCGATAGAATCCT
Organism: uncultured Opitutales bacterium; assembly: GCA_964432425.1. Taxonomy (GTDB): domain Bacteria; phylum Verrucomicrobiota; class Verrucomicrobiia; order Opitutales; family JABJCN01; genus JAYPDO01. Next base: position 28,693 of record CAYSOI010000011.1, read on the forward strand.
ATCTGTTGCACGGCGGACTGGTTGCAGTGCCTACGATAGTCAGTACATTGCACTGGTCGAAGACTTGGGCTTGAAACTGTATACATGTGATAAGGGTATTCTGAATTCCTGTGAGCACGTAGCCATCAAACCGGAATAGCCTACGCCACATGACGAAGTGCCTGGATCGGGTCCATTTGGGCTGCTTTTCTGGCAGGATAAATCCCGAACAAAATCCCCACCCCCACAGCAATGGCAAAAGACAGCGGAATCGACCACCCCACAACAATCGGCTCCATTCCCACCATCGAAGGCGGTAAAGACTCCATCATCTTCGGAAAGAGTTTTGTGGCCGCCTCCAAGGCAAATTTGTAGGCCGGACCACAGAGCAACCCACTAAGAATCCCAACCACCCCTCCCACAACCGAGAGAACAATGGTTTCCGCCAAGAATTGTCGGGTAATGTCCGATTGACGTGCCCCCAAAGCCCTCCGAATCCCAATTTCCCGAGTCCGCTCCGTGACCGTAGCCAACATAATATTCATGATCCCAATGCCACCAACCACCAGCGAAATCCCGGCAATCAGCCCCATCATCCCCATGAACAACATTCGGGCATTTTCCGCACGTTCCATCAATTCAAACGGAACCGTAATCTTGTAGTCTTCCAAACCTTGGTGATCTTCCTTCAAGGTTCTTCGGATCACTTCCGCGACACTACTAACTTTGTTAATATCATCTACTTGGACGATCGCCTTAGACAGCATGGGAGAACCACTCACCCCTTTGCCATAAATATCAAAAATCCTTTTCCACAGAGTCGTGATCGGAATGTAAACATTGTCAGTGAAATCTTCCCTGTAACCAAGTCTGTTGGCATCTTTTAACTCAGCCTTACTGGCCACGACACCCACAACCTCAAAGTAATGCTGGGTCACATGAATCTGTTTTCCGATCGGGTTTTCATACGGAAACAGGTCTTTCCAGACTTTGGTGGAAAGTACACAAACCATGTGCCTGTTTTCGACATCTTCCTTAGTCAGAAATCGACCTCGTATCACCTGTAAGTCCTGAAGCTCCCTGTAATCTTCTTTGCATCCCAGAACTTCACCATATCGCTTTTGCGTCTTGTAGCTGAAGTACCGGCTGTTGATTTCCCGGGTTATGAAGATTTTATTGATTCCCGGAATGGTCGACTCCCATTTGGCGGCATCGGCAGCGGAAATTCCATATGAATAATAGGACGGCTTCCCTTTGCGGTCTCTGGAAGGAGGTCTAAGGGAAGAAACGATGATATTGTTCGCACCAAGTCCAGAGATCTCAGATTGGGCTTTCTGACTAATACCTTCTCCTATGGCCAGAAGCCAGATCACACTCGCAACACCCACAAAGACTCCAAGAGCAGTCAATAGGGCACGAAGAGGATGCCTTAACAGACTTTTTACACCATATCCAAGGCTTCGGATGAATCCACTCTGAAAATGAAATTGAGAAGAATTCCCTTCGTCCAATTCTTTTAACTCGGATTGAGATTCATTAATAGGTCGCAGAGTTTCATCGGATTCAATTTTGCCATCCCGCATCCGCACAATCCGTCTGGCTCGTTTGGCAACATCCTCTTCATGGGTCACCATGACAATCGTCCGGCCTTGTTCATTTAAGGATTCAAATAGCTGCAGGATTTCCTCGGTTGTATGGGAATCCAGATTTCCAGTAGGTTCATCCGCCAGAATGAAATCAGGATCATTGATCAGGCTTCTGG
>CAYSOI010000012.1:0-29147 GCA_964432425.1 uncultured Opitutales bacterium
CGGAGAATGGTTGCCCCAAGATTGAGGGGATGAAAGCCTTTTTCCCTAGCCAGTTTATACTCTGTGTCCGTAAGCCCTCCTTCGGGTCCGATGAGCAACCAATGTTTTCGCTGTTGAATTGCACTTGTGGGGGAAGAGGGTTTTGAATTTCGAGTTGGGTGGGCTACCCAATGGGCTCCAGGTTCATGAAAATCTTTGAGCCAGTCAGCCATGGTTTGGTTCATGTGGATTTCCGGCAAAAAAGGGTTTTCCGATTGTTTGCAGGCTTCTTGGGCGACTCGTTGCAATTTTTCGAGTTTTTCAGTGGAGTTAAAAAAATTCCTTGGCACTTCAGACCGCACTGCGTTGAGCAATTGGATTTGACTGATACCCATCTCCGTAGCTTGGCGGATGATGGTTTCAATGGTTTTGGGTTTGGGAATGCCAACCGCGAGGCAGAGTTGAGGCGCATCCTCTGAGATTTCTTCTTTGGACAGAATTTCTACCTGGGCAGCTTTCGGGTTGGCGGCAATTAACCGGCTTTTTAAACGGAGGCCTTTTCCATTGAGAAGGTAAACGGTGTCTTCGGGTTTGGCCCGGAGCACTTTGACCAAGTGATGACTTTCCTCGGGGCCAATAGTCCATTCCTTTGCCTCGGGAGTGATGGAGTGTTCAAAACAATGAAAGGCTGGCATGTCGTACCTTGCTAATTTGGAGCCCTCTGGTATCAGGCTAGGGTAAAGTAGTGATTGATTATGCGTATTACCGGAGGCAAAGCCTGTAGTTTACAACTCAAATCTCCCAAGGGAAATTTCATTCGTCCCAGTACGGATTCTTCCCGGGAGCGATTGTTCGGAGTATTGGGGGAAAGGTTGGAAGGCTGCCGTTTTCTGGATTTGTTTGCCGGAACGGGAGCCTGCGGTTTGGAGGCAATCAGTCGTGGTGCTGGCAGTGGTTGCTTTGTGGAAAGACATCCGAAGGCGATACAAAATATTCGTGAGAATCTAAGAGATGTGGCCAAAGCCGTGGGGTGCGATAGTTCGGATTTTCATGTCAGTCGTGCGGATGTGATGAAATGGAAGCCGCATTCGGACCAGCCATTTGATATCATCTTTGTCGACCCGCCCTATCCCATGATTGATGAGGTCCTGCCTCCTCTTTTTGAGAAAATGCCGGATTGGTTGGCTGATAATGGGATGGTTGTCTTTGAAATGCCTTCCGGAAAGGAATGGGCTGCCGAAGGTTGGGAAGAGTTTCGAAAGCTTGGAAAAGGGGGCAAAGGTGACCCCACCCAACGCTTTATCCGTCGTTGTTAGGCTTCGGCCCGCTCTTTGGCATCCGAGACGATTGCATCCAGTAAAGATTGTACGGAACTTTGTGTGGAGGCTTTGACTGTGGGAAGTTCGCTGGCTGAACCTACGCCTCCGTGACCAAATACATAAAATTTGATCTTCGGCTCGGTGCCGCTGCCACGAACTGCAAAGCTGGAGCCATCTTCCAAGTCGAGGAAGAAGAATTTTTCCTTGGGTATGGTTTTTCCGTCGGCGTCTTCATAATTGCCGTTCTCGAAGTCTTTGAAGTTGGTGACTTTTCTTCCGTCAAACTCCTGTGGCGGTTGTTCCTGGTAGGATCGCAGGATGTTTTGAATCTTTTGGGCTCCGGATGCGCCTTCGTAGTAGACATTGCCAAGCTTTTCGAAGTAGTAGCCGTATTTCACGTACAACTCGTCGAGATATTCGAGAAAGTTTTTGTCCTGACTTCTTAGCCATGCACCGAGTTCACAGAACATGGCCGTGGCGGCATTGGCATCTTTGTCGCGTACGGCATCGCTGGCGAGATAGCCGTAACTTTCTTCTCCGCCGAAAATATAGTAGGTGCTGTATTCCTGGAGCAACTTTGCACGAACGTGAGCTGGGGTGGCATCATAGTCCAGAGCGGCTCCGTTGTCTTCCTGATATTTTTGACAGAGTTCCTGTTCGTAAATGCGGAGTTTTTCACCGATCCATTTGAATCCGGTAAGGGTGTTGATCAGTTTCACTCCATGCTGTTTGGCAATGGCTTCCTGCAGTGGAGTTGTGACGAAAGTCTTGATCAGGGCAGCGCCTTGTGTGCCTTCCAGAGGAAGAAGACCACTCTCTTTTAATAGAGTAATTCGATATTCTGCCAGCATGGAGCCGATCATGTTCCCGGTAAGAATGGTCATTTCTCCATTGGAGTTCCTGACTGCCACTCCCATGCGATCGGCGTCCGGATCTGTTCCAATTAATGCATCCGCTCCGGTTTCCTTTGCCTGATCCATTCCCATTTGCAGGGCTTCCGCATTTTCCGGGTTTGGAGAAGGCACCGTAGGGAAGCCGCCATCCAGAACGGCTTGGGCCTCGACTTCGGAGACATCCACACCGAGTTCCTCCAGCAAGGGCACCGAGGCGATACCGCCTGTGCCATGAATCGAAGAGAAGACCACTTTTGGTGGATGATTCCGAATTAATTCGACGTTGGCCAAGCTTCCCTTGATGGAGTTCCGATAGGAGACATCCAGCGATTCCGGCAAGGTACGCACATTCGACAAGTCTTTCTCCAGCAGTTTCGCGACATCTTGCCAATCCACTTGGTTCACTTGCTCCACGATACCGGCGGCATGGGGGGGCACTACCTGGGCTCCATCTTCAAAGTAGACCTTGTAGCCATTGTCGTGCGGGGGATTGTGGCTCGCTGTGATCACAATGCCCGCATGAGCCCCGATATCGCGGACGGTAAAGCTCACCTGTGGAGTGGAGCGGGGACCCACGAAGATCTGGGCGACTCCTCCAAGTTGCCCCCATGTCGAGGCAGCCAGTTCGCAAAAGTGGCGGGAAAAATAACGAACATCATGCCCGATCACGAGCACTGGGATCTCATGGCTACGATTTTCATTTTGGAGAAAGCTTTCGACGTAGCGAAATAGCCCGGTGGTCGCTTTCACGACCATGAAGTCATTTAAGTAATTCGAACCGACCGCAGGATATTGGGGCTCTTTTCCAGAACCACTTTCAATCGCGGTCGCTACTTTTCCGATGGTTCGGCCCCGCATGCCACCTGTGCCGAAGGTCAAGTTTTTGTAGAACCGGTCGTTGAGTTCCTCCCAGGCTTCCTTGTTGATGAGTTCCAGAAGACTATCGGCTGCCCAATCCGGCAGAAAGCCACTTTTTACCCAGTGGGTGATGTTTTCGCGGGTGGACTCCAGAAGTATTCCACTGTCTTGTGGCAGGGTCTCAATTGCTTGTTCCAGGGATGTTGTCATTGGATATATAGGTTGTTTTCTAAAGTTGGTTTGGAGGCCAATGCCTTCCATTTTTGTAAAAATTTCTCTTCACTGTAAGCAAACAAGGGGCTGATTTCCATGTTGTCCAAATGGTCGACGGCTTCCCCGGCGGCTTTCAACCAGCGGAGATGCTGGTTGGCCTGATCTGTTTTAGAGGTGGCAGGAGAATCTTTGCCCTCTGCATTTTTGATTGGGCTGAATTCATCTTCGCGAAGGGTTTCCAGGATGATGGATTTTTGGGCCAGGGGCAATGAGTCAAAGATGAACATTTCAAATTTCAGACCATTGTTTTCGTTCGGTGAAATGGAATTTCCTTCGGAGTCAACAAAAGGCACTTTTTTCTGAGCAAAGTGGAAGGGGAGAGCCAGCTCTGCATCCTGACCTGCACCGATCTTTTCAATAAAATCCAAGTCCAGCATATGGATGGCGATGCTGCCGGCGACGAAGAGGAGTTCTCCGGTATCCGGATTTTGCAGTTTTTGCATTTCCATAGGCAGGTCGCTGTACTCAATCACAACTTGATGCCCATCTTTTATACAAAAGTGCCCCACCTTTTCTTCCGCATAGGCTTTGGGAATCATTTTGCTGGAGACTTCGGCCTGTTCCATCAAATGAAAACCGATGAAGGCGGGATCCAGGCAGTTCACCAGCGGGTTATCCACCTGAAAGTAGGAAATGGTTTCCACGCCTTTGGCTCGAAGGCGTTCGACTTGCCCACTGCGAACTAATGCTCTCAAAGAACCGCCATGTCCATCCGGGCTCATGGCTATCCGGCCCTTTTCCGCAAGCAGGATTTTGCCTTCTCTATCCACCGCAGGCATCAATCCCTGGGTAAAGAAATGCACTTGCTCCGGTTTCAGGCCAAAAAACTGATGCTCTTCAAAAAACTCTCTGGTGGCGGCATCATTTTGAATACTGGTCAGAATTAACCAATCAATCGCTTCTCCACAATCTTCAGAGGTGGCCAGGATTTTTTCGGCAAAGACCTGGAATAGAGGCTTCCCTTTTACCGGAGTTGCCGGGAACGTGCCTTTGGGGCCATCAAATCCCAATCGAGTCCCTTGCCCACCAGCTACCGTGAAAGCCGCAACTCTTCCGGCCCTTAACGCCTGGTTGCCCAAGTCTTCCGCATCGGTCCACAAGCCGGAATCTCCGGAGGTGGAACTTTTGTGCGGAATGTAGGGTGCTGGCTCCAAATCAGAATAATCCGTATCTTGTTCGGCTCCCTCTTTCCATTTGGCAAACAAACCGGCAATTTCTTCCAGGTCGATGGAGGCGGCTTGCTCCAGCAGAGCGGCTTTTTCCTCAGTCCCCAATTCTGAAAAGAACTGAAATACCTGCCCCTGTCCGTTGGTTTCAAATTTTTCAATCAGTGCGTCTGCATCCATATTTAGAAACCGTAAAAACCGGAACATCCCTTTGCTGTAAACGAAAAACCCTTGATGTCACAGAATTGACGCCCGGTCTAATAGGCAGGCCTGCTGTTAGTTGTGGCAAAATATTCCGGGCAATTTTTGGCTCAAAACCTGCTTTTGTGATAAATTGTCGAAGTGAAACTTAGTCACTTTCACTTCCCTGAAAACCCTACAGATGCCCAATGTCCGAAGAAATTAACACTTTCATACCACCTGTATCCAGTGGCACCAACTTACTCACGAAGTACATCGCGATGTCGACTGAGGATGTTTCTTCTCTGCAAGGAAAAGAAAATCTGAAAGCAATCAAATCTGTCGCAGTTGGGGCTTCGATTGATCCGCCTGATCATACCGAGGACATTCTGGAGAACTTGGATGATTTGTTTGAACTCTCCGAGGAAGAACTTCTGGAACGTGCAAGGGAGCGGAAAGAACAACGGGAGCAAATGGAAAAGCTCCTGATGGAGAAGCGGGAAGCGAATGCAGAGCAAATTCAAAGCCTCCAAATCAAGGCAACGGAGAGTGCTGATAAAACCACGCTAAGTATTCTGGCCCCGGAAACCAAGACTCCACCCACCATCGACAAGTCGGCAAAAGTTGCCAAAACTTATACACCTCCGCCCAAAGTGGAATTGAATCCATCTCCAGCGGTTGAGCAGGAAAAATTTTCTATTCGCAAAGTATTCTCCTCTTTGACCGGTTCTGCCCCCTCTTCCAGTTCCACACCCTCGACAAGCGTTTCGTCTCCTACACCCAAGCTGGATACCAAAGCCTGATATGGAAGCCCCTGTTAATATTCAGTCTGTGGGAGAGGAGATTGGGATTGTTTGGGCGGATGGTTCGGAGTCCTACTACCCAATGTCGTATCTTCGTGCCAACTCACCCAGTGCAGAAACCCGTGGCGAGGTCGATATCTTAGGCAAACGTCATGGCGGACATGAACCGAAGGAATTTCCTGGAGTTCAAGTAGTCGGCTGGGAATTTATCGGAAATTACGCCGTACGCTTCTCATTCAGTGATGGGCATGGGACAGGGTTGTACAGCTGGGAATATCTTCGGGAAATCGCACCTGCGGGTTGAGTCATTCGGTGCCGATTGGTTGCCATTCTGTAACACATCTGCCTGCCCCATTTAACACAGAAATGGTCTACTCAGCAAAGTTCTGAATCCACATCCTGAAAAAAACGAATTATCCACTTGCCAAGAAATGGGCTCCCAATAGTTTGCTGCGCTCCATTTTTTGTACGGCTCCATCTCTCGGGCCTCAGGAAATGGAACCAACCCTTAACTCAAAACCAAAAGAAAACTCATTTCTCCCAACTTGCTATTTATATAATAACAAGCAGGGCTTTGAACCAACATCCCATGAATATCGCAATCAAGGACCTCCTCGACGCAGGCGTTCACTTCGGTCACCAGCAGAAACGCTGGAACCCCAGATGCAAACACTTCTTGTTTGATCACCGCCATGGCATCTCCATCATCAATCTTGAACGCACTTACGAGCTGCTTGCTGAAGCAGCCAAAGTAGTCGAAGACATTGTTGCAGGAGGCGGAAAAATCCTCTTTGTCGCAACGAAGAAACAATCGCAGGAGATTATCCGCGAAGCTGCGACCACTGCCCAAATGCCCTTCTGCGTAAATCGCTGGATGGGAGGGACCCTCACAAATTTCCAAACCGTCAAGACCAGTCTTCAGAAATACAAAAAGTATCTGAAAATGGAGAATGACGGAAGCCTGGACAAACTTCCCGGCAAAGAAGCGGCATCGATCAAACACCAGATGTCCCGCATGAACCGTAACTTTGAAGGCCTGCTTGAAATGGGTGACCTGCCCGCAGCGATCTTCGTCATTGATGTAAACCACGAAGACATTGCAGTGCGTGAGGCCGACCGCCTCAACATTCCCTGCATCGCTCTGGTGGATACCAATTCAGACCCAACTCTGGTGACATACCCAATTCCTGGTAATGACGATGCCACCAAATCCATTCGCATCATTGCCGAAGTCATTCTCGACGCGATTCAGGAAGGGAAGACCCGCCAGGAAACCCAACAAGTCCAGGCCGGCATCACCCCTGTCATCCGTTCCGACTTTGGCGAAGAGATTGAAGAGCTGGAAGTTACCCTTCCTGAGGGCTACGAAGAAATTGTAGACCCTGAAGATGCTGCAAAAGCGGCAGCTGCGGCAGCCGAAGCTGCTGCTGAAACAGAAGCCGAAGCCCCTGTCGAAGAAGCCCCTGAAGCTGTAGAAGAACCTGCCGCCGAAGAAGCCAAAGAATCTGAAGAAGCCGAAGCTCCTGCCAAAGAAGAATCCGCTTCCTGAGTTATTTCCACTTACCTAAAATCATACATAAAAAATCATGGCTGAGATTACCGCAAAAAGCGTTGCAGAACTCCGTGCTAAAACCGGCGCTGGACTCATGGACTGCAAAAAAGCTCTTAAGGAGACCGATGGCGACTTTGATGCTGCTATCGACATCCTTCGTAAAAAAGGCATTGCGACTGCTGCGAAGAAAGCTGGTCGAGATGCCAGTGATGGTCTGGTTGAGACCTACATTCACACCGGCGGAAAAGTCGGCGTTATGCTGGAGATCAATTGTGAGACAGACTTTGTTGCCAAGAATGATGACTTCAAAGCTTTCGCAAGAGACATCTGCATGCACATCGCTGCTGCGTCCCCGACCTGTGTAAACCGCGAAGATGTCCCCGAGGCAGAGATTGAAAAAGAGCGTGAAATCGCCACAGCTCAGGCTGAAGGCAAGCCACCTCAAGCAATCCAGAAAATCGTGGAAGGTAAGCTCAACAAGCACTACTCCCAAGTTTGCCTGATGGAGCAGCCTTTCGTTAAAAATCCTGACCAAACAATCAAAGATCTCCTTACCGAGAAAATTGCAACCATTGGTGAGAACCTGATCATTCGCCGCTTCGCACGTTTTGCGGTTGGCGAATAATTCTGAAAAGAATTTACCCAAACCGGAAAAGCGGTTTCTTCCACAAGAGAAACCGCTTTTTTGTGCCCTCCTAACCCGAACTTCTCTCACCAATGGATACTGCGATCATCGTTCCTGCCAGACTTCGGTCCGAACGTTTCCCCAATAAGTTGCTACACCCCATCCATGGGAAGCCCCTCATTTTGTGGACTGCGGAACGCCTTGCTCAGGAAGTCCGGGATATACCGACCTACTTTGCTGTAGAGGACGAAGAGTTGAAGGGCGTGCTCAATGAGGCTGGGTACCAAGCGATTCTGACCGGTGCGAACCACCAGTGCGGTACAGACCGGATTGCTGAAGCTAATCAAGAGATCCAGGCGGAGCATGTACTGAATGTGCAAGCAGATGAACCACTGATTCATGGCAATCAACTTCAGACTTTGAATGAATTGATCCATGGTCCTGTCGACATGGCTACGCTGGCCTTTCCCATCACCAATGAGGAAGATTTTTTCAACCCGAACTGCGTAAAGGTTGCCCTGAGTAACGAAGGAAAGGCTCTCTACTTTTCCCGTTCTCCCATCCCATTTCCACGGGGTATGGATTCACCTATTGAAGAGAAATGGTTTCATGAGAATGCCTGCTATCATCATATTGGTGTATATGCGTATCGGAAGTCGTTCTTGGAAGAGTTTACTCAACTTCCGGAGGGTCATCTGGAAAAAGTGGAGCGGCTGGAGCAACTTCGTGCCTTGGAGAATGGCTTCCAGATTGCGGTCGGTGTTACGAAGAATCCTACCATTGGTGTGGATACGCCGGAAGATGCGACCAAGCTGGCTGGCATCCTTACGCTGGAGGGGCATTAACCTTCTGTATCAATACCGGTTGTACCGGTTTCCATAGCCTTCATTGTGATGATATCCACCGGAATGAGTGATGCGTTCCTGTACATAAAAATCTTCAGGGATGGATCTTAAGAATTGGCTGGGGCGGGTTTTCATCACAGCTCCGCGGACCATGCTGACGGTAGGGTAGGTCATCCAGAGTTCATCCTGAGCTCTGGTCACTGCCACGTAGAACAAGCGTCGCTCTTCCTCAACATCGCCTGCATCAATGGCTCGCTGAAGAGGGAAGGCTCCATCAGCCAGCCCAATCACGAAGACAACAGGATATTCCAGGCCCTTGGACTGGTGGATGGTCGATAAACGGACGGTATCTTCAGATGGGTCTATGGAGTCACTGGTAGTTTCCGAATTGAGGAGGACCAACTGTGACAGCATTTCACTGACGTCCGTATACCTTGCCGCAAACCCCATCAAACTTTCCAGGTCATCCATGCGGGTTGTCCAATTTTCGTAAATTTCCCGGATGAAGCTGGAGTACCAACCTTCCAGGGCGATTTCAATGACTCCTTGTGGTGAGCCGTCGATGATGGCCTGTTGAATTTCTTTCAAAGTCAACGCCAACTCCGGCCAGATCTCTTTGGCATCCTTGGGCACTTTTTTCAGCACTTCGTCGTGCCCGAATGTGTGAATGATATCGATGCCCTCTTTCTCACTGATTTCCTTGGCTTGTTTGTAAATACGCTCTGCGGCTCTGGGACCGACCTTGGGCAGCAGACGGACAAACCTCTGGAAGGCCATGGTGTTGCCCGGATTGCTGACAAATGTGAGTTGAGAGCTGAGGTCTTTTACGTGAGCCTGCTCAAAGAAGCGGACACCACTGGTGATTTGAAAAGGGATGCCATTACGCGACATTTCCATCTGCAGGTCCATGGCCTGGAAATGTGCCCTGTACAAAATGGCAATGTTGTTGAGGTCATGGCCTTCCTGCCGGTGGAGTTCAACGATCTTTTTGCAAATAAACTGAGCCTGTTGCCGAGGATCATAGGCCGGTACAATTCTGGGTAAATCCAGACCGGAACGGACGGCTCTGAGATCTTTTTTGTATCCTTCATCCTCGGGGCGTTCTTCCAGCACTTTGTTGGCCAAGTCGAGGATTTCAGGGGTGCTCCGATAATTGACCTCAATTTTGTAGAGACGAGCCCCCGGATGACGTTCCGGGAAGGTCATGATGTTCTCAAAGTTTGCCCCCCGCCATGTATAGATGCACTGTGCGTCGTCGCCGACAGCCATGACCTGGTGGTGAGCCGCTATTTTATCAATGATCCTGGATTGCAGAGCATTGGTGTCCTGATACTCATCGACCAGCACATGCTTAAAGCGGTTGGCAAACCAGTCGGCCATTTTTTCCGAGTTCTGGAGCAGGTGGAGCCACAGTTCCAGAAGGTCGTCATAATCGGTCACTTGTTGCTGCAACTTCTTCTCTGTGTACACTTTCGAGAAGGTGAGGATTTGGCCTATGTGTTCCTTGTGTTGAGGGTAATTCTCGTTGACGGCGTCCTGGATGGATAGCTGCGTATTGCGGGCATAACTGATGATGCCACTCAATACTTTGGCTTTCGGGTTTTCTTTGTTTTTAAAGTAGTCTTTGTCGACTTCCCTGACCACTTCGGAGAGCAGGGATTCCGCTTCTCCTTCATCCAGAATGGAATAATTTTTCCCAAGCCCGATGTGTTCACCAGACATTCTCAGAGTCTTTTGCCCGATGTGGTGAAAGGTGCCTCCCCAGAATCGATAGCCGGGGATACCGGTCAGGTCTTCCACCCGTCCCAACATTTCCTTGGCGGCTTTATTGGTAAAGGTAAGGAGCAGGATTTCCTCCGCCTGGACTCCTTGTGACAGCAACCAGGCAACCCGATAGGTCAATGTCCGGGTTTTCCCGGAGCCTGCGCCGGCCAGCACCAGTGCTGGTCCTGGAGGGGCCGTAACAGCCGCATACTGGTCGGGATTGAGTAATCCTTTAAAATCAATCGACGTTTGAGGTTGTGGAGGTGGGAGGACTTCCTCCTCGTAGTCATCATCAAATAATTCGCTCGTAGACATTACGTTTGAAATACTTCTTCAGTTCTCTGAATGGTCCTTTTCTTCGGAAAGGACAGGGTTGAAAAAAGTTCCGACTGCTTCCCCGTTGAGCAACCGTTCCAGGTTTTGGGGTTCCCGGCCATCCACGATATTGACGCCGCAGCCTACATGTACCGCGATTTTGGCCGCCTGTAATTTGCTCACCATTCCGCCTACAGCGGTTTTGCTTCGTGTATCTCCTGCTAAAGCTTCGATCTCGGGGGTGATTTCCTTCACCGCTGGTACGAGTTTGCCTTCGCCATGGTTAGTTTTCAGACCTTCGATGGTAGAGAGGAGAATCAGTTTCTCCGCACCCACCAGGGCGGCGACGAGGGCGGACAATACGTCATTATCTCCGAATTTAATTTCTTCGGTGCTGACGGTATCGTTTTCGTTGATGACCGGGACGACCCCGCAGGCAATGAGCTTCTCCAAGGTGTCCTGTACTCCGGCGTAGCGGTTTTTGCAGTCCAGGTTTTCCCTGGTCAGGAGTACTTGGGCAATGGTGACTCCATTTCTTCCCATCTCCCGTTTCCAAATATCAACCAGATCCGATTGGCCGATGGCTGCACAGGCCTGAAGGGTGGGCATATCATTGGGGCGTTCGGTTAATTTCAACACTCCCATTCCTAATCCCACGGAACCGGAGCTGACCACAATGGCTTGATAACCTGCATCAATCCATCCCTTGATATAGGAGCAGAGCCTGCCAATTCTCTCTTCGTGAAGTTGCCCAACCCCAAGAGTGAGCACTCCTGTGCCAAACTTGAGGACAACTCGTTTTCTGGATTGTCCAGTCATTTCATGAATAACGCCGTGCCGCTATTGCAAAGAAAGCGGGAAGATTTCAATGGAAGAAGGAACAGGGATTAAACTGTAGTCAGTTCTTTCTCTTTATCGGAGAGTGCAGTATTGATTTGCTCGATATTCAAATCTGTCTCTTCCTGGATATCCTTCTCATGCCTTTTGGCGTCATCCTCAGAAATCTCACCGTCCTTTTGCTGCTTTTTGATCGCATCCATGGCTTCCCGACGAGAACTGCGTACGCTGATTCTGCCTTCTTCTGCCATTTGGTGTGCGACTTTGACCAGTTCCTTCCGACGTTCACCACTGAGCTCAGGAATGGGCAGGCGAACAATGCCGCCATCGGCTACCGGATTAATGCCAAGGTTGGCTTCCTGAATGGCTCGTTCGACGTCCTTCAGCACGCCTTTATCCCATGGCTGAATGACAATCGTTCTAGAATCGGGCGTAGTGACGGCCGCAATGTCGCGAACTGGCATGGACGAGCCATAAGATTCTACCTTGACGACGATATGCTCAACCATTCCCGGGGAAGCTTTTCCGGTGTGGAGACTGTTGAATTCATGAAGTACATGATCGACTGCCTTGGTCATGGCGGCACTGAGATTGTCAAAAATTTCGTCAATTTGCATCGGTATCAATCGGTTAGGGTTTTAAAAAGGGGATAATGATTTGAAATAATCAGGCGGGGAAGCAAAGGTATCCCCAGCCACTGCGTCAATGCAGGAGATGGAGGTTAATGCACCAACGTGCCGATGGTATCACCTCTCACCGCCCGTAAAATACTGCCCGATTCCTTCATGCTGAAGACAAGGATGGGGATCCTGTTGTCCATACAAAGAGAGAAGGCGGTGGCATCCATAATGTTCAAGCGTTTCTCGAGTGCCTCCATGTAGGGGATTTCATCGTACTTCTTTGCATCCGGGAATTTTTCAGGATCCTTATCATAAACGCCATCGACTTTGGTGGCTTTTAAAATGACTTCCGCATGGATTTCGCTGCCACGCAGAGCCGCGGTGGTATCGGTGGAGAAGTAAGGGTTTCCTGTGCCAGCCACAAAGATGACCACCCGGTCTTTTTCCAAATGACGAATAGCTCTGCGCTGAATAAAAGGTTCGGCCAGTTTGTCCATTGGGATCGCTGTCTGCACCCGGACCTGTACCCCCAATTTCTCCAGGCAATCCATCAGGGCCAAGCCATTGATCACGGTGGCCAGCATACCCATGGAATCCCCTGTGGTGCGATCCACTCCATAATTTTCGGCCCCAGCCAGGCCACGAAAAATATTTCCACCACCAAGAACGACGCCGACTTCGGTTCCCTGTTCTTGTAGCTCCTTGATGTCTTCACACACCAAGCGCATGATTTCAGGGCAGATGGGATCTCCATTTTCTGGATTTCGAAGAACTTCCCCACTTAACTTGAGGATGATGCGTTTGTATTTCTGACCAGTGGGAGAATCCGTGTTTTGTTCCATCAAAATCAACAAAATGCAGACGAATTTCCTGACGTCAATCCTTGGCTCCAAATTGGCTCCATCATTTTTTTTTAACTAAGCTTGACCTTAAGGCCGTCATATCCACAATTTTTGCTCTCAATTATTGAGCGATAGACCGATGGTGTAATGGTAGCACAACTGATTTTGGTTCAGTTTGTCGGGGTTCGAATCCCTGTCGGTCTGCCACTTTTCAAATAATTGACCTGGCTCAGTAGCCGGGAACCCGCATCGCCCTCAACAGCCCCCTCGTGGACTGGGCCTTTTTGATGTCTGACATGCTTTCGTAAAGAATCAGCATCTTTTTGAGAATGGAAATCCCCTGGGGCGTTGTATCACCATAAACTTTCAAGGCTTCCAGGTAGGAGTGTTCCAGCTCAACCGAGATTCGGCGGGCTATACTTTCGTATTTTTTACGGGTTTTGTAGTCTCTTACTTTGCCCATAGCCTGTTGAAAAGGCAGCCCGTTGACCAAGCCGGTCTCCAATCCTTGTCGTATCCGATCATCCAGTGCGGTTGCTGCTTCGGCCTCTCTCTTTGCTTTTTCCTTCAGGTAGGAGGCTGCCCGGTCCACATCCACTTTCGGCCATTTTGCCTGATTGGAAGAACGGGCATAGGAGGAACCTCCAATGTTCGAGGTGATTCGGGGAGAATCCGGGAAATTCTCATTCAAAAATTTCGCGACATCTTCCCAGCCCTCCGAAATTTCTTTCAAGTCTTCACGAAAATAAGGGATTCGCATCGCTCGAATGTCCCGGTTGAAACTACTGATGTTTCTCCGAATCTCTTTTTTTTCGTTGAGAACAGTTTCCAGATTTCTCGTTTGAAAGGCATTGTTTAGCCGCTCTATGCTCTGTTCAAATCCCTGTTTATGCTTGGACACTGCGTTGCCTTCCCGTTGAAAGGCATACCAGTTGAATACCTGCCAATTGATGTCATTGACCCGCATGGCGACTCGGCGGGTTCGGGCATAGCGAGTGTTTTGAGCCACCCAGCCCGGGACTGCGTCCCGAAAGACATAGGTCGCGACTCCCACGACTTCATTTTTAGAATTCAGGACAGGGCCGCCACTATTTCCCTGGATAAAAGCAGCCGATACTTCCACCCGGTCCGGTCCAACGGCGAGGACTTCTCCTCTGGATTGAGTCACCATTCTTGCCCCGCCGCTGTTTCCCATGACCAGAATCTGCTCTCCAATTTTGATCGTAGGGGCAGGACGTAACCCAGTGGTCTCTTTCACAGGGATACGAACCAGATCCCGCCCATCCCCGGCGACTTCGATATATTGGCTCAATGCCAACTCTCCACCCTGCATCCCTAATGCCTTAAATGTCTTGCAACCTGCCAGAACATGAGCGTTAGACATTAGGTAAGTTTGTTCCCCCTCTTTTATCAAAAATCCAGAACCTCTTCCCGAATCCGTCTCAATGATCTTTACCGCATTATCCAAGGATTGCCCGAGAAGACTTAGGCCTGAAAAAAGTACGAAAATCGCAAGACAGCTTGATCGAAATCCAGAAATGCTTCTAATCTTTGAATCTATGAATCGCATGATTGCAGAGAACTTCATATTCACGTCATACTGTACATCCGTGCAGTTGTGCTTTCCAGCAGAATCTTAAGGAGTGCCTGTTCAGGCTAGTCCCCAAACCTAGGGTAATCGAATGACTCAACCTGCGATTAGTGTTGAGGGGCTTACCAAAAACTACCCCCTCCAGACCAATCAGCCTCAGGCTTGTCTATCCCATTTGCTGAAGAGCCTTTTCAACAAGGCTACTTTAAATTCTGATCACCCTGCCGGGTATTTCAGAGCACTGGATGATATTGCTTTTGAGGTGCCAGTGGGAAGCACGATGGGTGTTATTGGCCTAAATGGTTCAGGTAAAAGTACTTTACTGCAAATTCTTGCAGGTACTCTAAAGCCTTCCTGTGGCAAAGTTTCTACTCACGGGAAAATTTCGGCCATTCTCGAACTGGGATCAGGATTTAATCCTCACTTTACTGGTAATGAAAACATTCTGCTGAATTCGTCCATTCAAGGGTTTTCTAAAAGTGAGTTGGAGGGGGTTCGTGAAAAAATCATTGCTTACGCTGATATCGGGAACTTTATTGACCAACCTGTCAGAACTTATTCCAGCGGCATGCTTGTGCGTTTGGCTTTTGCCGTTTGTATACATGCCAACCCCGATATTCTGATCATTGATGAAGCTCTGGCTGTGGGAGATGCAAAATTTCAGTCAAAGTGCTTCCAGAGTATACTAAAGTTACAGAGTGACGGGAAAACCATTCTTTTTGTCTCTCACAACATTAATTCAGTCGCTCAGATATGTAATTCAGCGATACTTTTGCATCATGGAAGGATACGTGCCGAAGGCGAGCCAGGTGCAGTCATAAACGATTATTCAAAAGTTCTCACGGGCAATTCTTTACCTCAAAAGAAAAGCATTTATCCTGTCGTGAAACAGTCCAGCGTTTCCAAACAGCAAAGTATACGGCAGAAGATTATCAGTGAAGAGGAGGAGTTTGATCTTCAGAGTGAGAATGAGTACTCATATGGAGGGGAGAAAGGAGTGATCAAGGGATTTCAAATCCTCGATGAAGAAGGGAAGGAAGCCCTAAGCCTAATTTCTGGAAAATTCTATCGAATTCAATACACTGTCCATGCCATTCATTCACTGGTCAGCCCCATCTACACATTTAAATTCAGGAATGCGAAGCGGCAGGAAATCTACGGGACAAACACTTTTTTTGCAAAAATACCAACCGAAGATTTGGAGCCTGGTGAGAAGGTCAGAGTGCAGTTTAAATTAGAGGTGAACTTAATTCCTGGAGTTTATTTTATTTCAGTGGGTTGTACTCGTTTTGACCATGGGCAACTGGAGGTCATTCACCGTCGTTACGACATCAAAGAAGTTCGTGTACACAGCAGTGACGGCGCGTTTGGAATTGCCAACTGTCATGCAGACATTCAATGGGAACGAATTGCTCCACAATGACCAATCAAAAGCCATGAAAACAGAGAAACTAACCCAATTAAAAAAGGTTCTGGCAGAAACTCTCAAGATTGAACCTACCTCCTTTACAATAGAGCAGGTCCAAAAGCAGAATCGGTTTTCGAGGAGGAAAGAATTCTACAAAATCTCCACGCAAGAAGGAGACTTCTACCATGTAACTCAAGCTGAGGATCTGCAGAAGACTTACCACAATTCTCTAAAGTTTCATGAGGCGGCTCCTTCTTTATCCTGTAAGCCAGTCGCTTGTGTTCGTAAGGATGGCTTAGATATTTTTATTCAGGAGTTTAATTCTGGTTCTCATTTAGATCATTTATTGGAAAATGATGAAATCTCCAAGGAGGAGCTCAGTGACATTCTTACCAGACTTTCCTCACTCCTGAAGGATATGGAAGAGCCTTCGACTCAAGAAGCCGCACAAATGGAATTCCGCCAGTTTTCTAAGAAATTACTAGGATGCGATGCGTTATCTTCTGTAGACAAGCTATTACTGAAAGACCACTTCCTGCCTGAACTGGAAGACATGCTAATCAGTCAGTCTTCTACCAAGCGATGGACCAATGGTGACTTCATCGGCCAAAATATCATGGTGGCAAATGTTGGGAATCTCATTATCATTGATTGTGAATTTGCGACGTGCTCTCACTTCTTTCAAGAGGACTGGATTCGGCTTAAAATGTTTTCAAACAGCAAAATAACTGAATCTCCCGCTTTTGTTTCAGAGTACCGCTCCATTCCTCCTGTCTACGAGGCTTACTTTTGGCTCCACCAAGTATTTCTTGCTGATACCGCATTTACCAAGTCCAAAGCCAGATTGTATGTTCCGCGGTATTTGCAGCATTTTCATGATGTTTATAAGACATTCTCTGGATCTCTGAACTCAGTGTCATTATTAATTGGAGGAATTTCCGAAAAGAATGAAGCCATGGACCAGATGTTAGCTCAAGCCAAAGTTGAGTTAGCTAAGGAACGAGAACAAAACCTTCATGCCTATAGCGAATATATCGATAAATTTGGTGAGGTTATTTCATGTATTGAACCAGTTAAAGGGGTTTGTGATAGATTGTTGAGTGAATTCAATGGAGTATCCAGTGATATTGGTGATTATCATAAAAAAAATGAACTGATTCAAAAGGACATTCACTCAGCTATAGTGAATGAGAGTAAAGAGAGTCGAGTCGAGTTACAGAGCTTTTTACATATTGTCGAACAGAAGGATGCAGCCATTGCTAGGTTAGTGGCCCGAAACAATGAGCTCGAAAAGGAAGCCGAAGAGTCGCAAACTGAAATTCTTAAGATAGCAAGGGAGATAGAGAGAGGAGAGGATGAAAAGAAGAGGGTGGAGAAAGGGTATCTAAAGGCCAAAAATTTCATTATGTCGAAAGAGGAAGAGATTCGTGGATTGCAAGCTGAGTTAAGTGAGTTATTACAAGAAAAGGAGGGCCTTCAAACAAATCTTAATGCCACCAAGAAAGTGGTGCATGCTCTTAATGCTCAAAAAAATGTTTTGCTTAAGAAAGTTGAGGAAGTTGAAAAGCTGAATACGAAATTTCTTGAGCAAATTCAAAACCTGAAAGGGGATTCACAGGTTTTTCAAGATAAGGTATTCAGGATGCAATCTTCCTTTTCGTGGCAAGTTACTTCGCCGTTACGATATCTGAGAAGAAACTTGATGGACAAGACCATTCAGACGCCCAGACCTCCTGTCGAAGCCAATCATACCCCGCCTGGTAAGTCTGATGTGAAACAAGCTGACCCGTATCAACATTGGATCCAAAATGTAGAGCCTAAGATGCTGGGGGACTATTCTTCCTTTTCGAGAACGCCCAAAATCTCTGTGATTATGCCTATTTATAAGCCTGACCCCCAATTTTTAAAGGAGGCGATAGAGTCTGTGTTTCGGCAAAATTACACGAATTGGGAGCTTTGTTTGGCTGATGACCATTCTGAAGACAAGGATGTAGAGAAGTTAATCTATTCATATGCAAGAGAAGACAGTCGTATCAAATTTACACTGCTTGAGAAAAATTCCCATATCTCTACATGTACCAATGCAGCTCTTGAGTTGGCTACAGGAGAGTTTGTTGCATTCATGGATCATGATGATCTTCTCCGGGAGTTCTCTCTCTCGGAGATGGTCCTTGCACTCAATGATACTCCATCGGCGAAACTGATCTATTCAGATGAAGATAAAGTGGATGAGAGGGGAAGAAGGCACTCTCCACATTTCAAACCCGATTGGAATCCTCAATTAATTCTTTCACAGAATTACATATGCCACTTTCTTATGATTAAGGCTTCGCTGGTCAAAGAGGTTGGAGGCTTACGAGTTGGTGTGGAAGGCAGCCAGGATTGGGATTTGGTATTACGAACAACGGAAAAGCTCAGTAATGATGAAATTGTACATATTCCTAAGGTACTTTATCACTGGAGAGAATCCCCCCAATCAACTTCATCCAAGCCTGGTTGCAAGCCGTATGTAGTGAATTCTTCTCTCCGCACCTTAGAGGATTATTATAACCGCAAGGGAATTCGTGCCTCAGTGGAGCAGCATACTTCAGGGTATTTTATTCCTTCAATACAAATGGAACAGGATCCTACCTTGACTATAATTATTCCAACTCGGAATGGAGGAGAGGTCCTTCAGCGTTGCATTGATAGTTTATACCGATACAGCTCCGAAGGGATGCATTATGAGGTGTTGGTAATTGATAATGGATCCGATGATTTAGCCACGATTAATCTCTTGAATGAATATCAAGATAAAAAGGATAACTTCAATGTTCTCAGGGATCCTTCGCCTTTTAACTATTCTTCTCTTAATAATAAAGCGGTTGATAGTGTGTCTACCGAATTGGTTCTTCTCTTGAATGACGACACGGAAATGATCAGCCCCGATTGGCTTGACAGGATCAAGAGTCATGCCATGCAACCTGAAGTGGGTGCTGTAGGGATCAAATTATTGTATCCAGATAAATCCATACAACATGCCGGTATTATTCTCGGGATCGGCGGAGTTGCTGGGCACGGCTTTAGGAAAATGCCGAGGAATACAAATAAGCAATTTAATAGAGCCAATTTGCCTCATAATGTATCCGCTGTTACAGGAGCTTGTTTGTGTGTGAAGAGGAGCATATATAAAGAGGTCGGTGGGTTGGATGAGAGTCGGCTTAAGGTGGCTTTTAATGATGTTGATTTTTGTCTTAAGGTACGTGAGTCAGGCTACCTTAACCTATATTTAGGAAATGTAGAGGCCTATCATTTTGAGTCTCTCAGTAGAGGGTTTGAGGATACTCCTGAAAAATTGAAGAGATTTCAAACTGAGGTGAAAGTGATGAAGGAGCGATGGGGCTCAATTCTGGAAAGTGATCCCTTTTACAGCAGTAATTTTTCTTTACTTTCAGAACAATTTGATATTCGAAGCGCTTAACATCAACACCGATGTCTTATTTAGAAAGTCAAAACGAAAAGTATCGCCAGCATTTCAAGTTACTAACAGAAACTGAAAAGGATAAAGCTCGTGCAGCTGAACTTTCAGTGGGTGGTCAATTTGAGCGATTTGGAAAAATTGAATTAGCATTGCTTCAATCTGCAGGATTTTCTGATGAAGATCTTCTTGTGGATGTGGGTTGTGGCACTGGTCGTCTTGCTGTGCAGATAGCTAGGGTTCACAAGGGTAATTACATTGGTACTGACGTTGTCGAGGATATGCTGGATTACGCGAAAAACTTGGTCGATAGGCCTGATTGGTCCTTCCACAAAGTGGACAGCATTACTATTCCTGCGGAGGATTCATCTGCCAGAATCGTCTCTTTTTTCTCTGTTTTAACTCATCTCCTGCATGAACATTCTTTCCTTTATTTAAAAGATGCCTGGAGAGTTTTGGTCCCTGGTGGTAAAGTCATATGTTCTTTTCTGGAATTTCATCTACCTTCCCATTGGGCAGTGTTCGAAAACAGCGTTTCTACAGTGGACACGAACCGTCATCTAAACATGTTTATTGATCGATTGGGAATTCAAGCTTGGGCAGAGAAAATCGGGTTTCAAAAAGTTGAATTTCTAGATGGAGATAAACCGCAAGTTGAAATTGACGGCGAGCCGGATTCTCTGGGGCAATCTGTTGCTATTCTGACTAAATGATGTAATTCAATGGTCTCCGGAAGATGCGGTGTCAGTGGATTGAAACTTCCCCGGCTTTCTCTTGGGTTGTGGTACAACTATGGTGAACTTGATGATAATGCGGTCTCCCTGAGTATGTTGAAGTGTGCTTGGGATCAGGGGATATCGCATTTTGATTTGGCGAATATTTATGGGCCTCCGAAGGGGGAGGCGGAGCGTTATTTCGGGGAGATCCTTCGGGGGGAATTTCGTGGATTGAGGGACCAGATGGTGGTTTCCACCAAAGCGGGATGGCCGATGTGGGAGGGACCGTATGGAGATGGGGGTTCCCGGAAGCATTTGGTAGCGAGTCTGGATCAAAGTTTGCAGAGGATGGGGCTGGAGTATGTGGATATTTTTTATCATCATCGGCCGGATACATCGACTCCGCTGGAGGAGACGATGGGAGCATTGGATTATCTGGTTCGTCAGGGGAAGGCGTTGTATGTGGGGGTTTCGTCCTACAATGCAGAGCAATCCCGCCAGGCGTTTCGGATTTTGAGGCGATTGGGGACTCCGTGTGTGATTCATCAACCGTTATACAATCTGTTTACTCGTGGGGCGGAGAGAGAGTTGTTTCCGTTATTGGAGAAGGAGGGTGTAGGGTGTATTCCTTTTTCACCTTTGGCGCAGGGGTTGCTTTCTGGAAGATACTTGTCTGGAGTGATTCCGTCGGATTCGAGAGCGGCCAGCCCTCATGGGTACTTAAAGTCGGCTGCGTTAACGGAACGAAAATTAAATATTTTGAGGGGATTAAATGAGGTTGCCCAAGGTCGTGGAGAAAGTTTGTCTTGTATGGCCTTGGCATGGGTATTGAGACAGAAGGCAGTGACTTCTGTGTTGCTTGGTGCCAGTCGTGTTGAACAAATTGAGGAAAATATAGGTTGTTTAAATAGTGCAGAATTTAGTGAAGATGAACTGGATGAGATCGATCGGATTGTTTCTGATGAATCAGAAGGGCGAGGGTAGGGCGGCTTATCCAGCAATGTTCAAGTTGACCCTCGTGTGGAATTTGTATTGTCTTATAGTATGCTGATTGAGTTGACAGTCAGAAGGGCGGTCATGCTTCTTTTGCTTGCTTCGCTCTTATTGAGTTCTTGCCGAACGGATGTGGCCACATTATCCGAGGATTCGGATAAGTCGTATCAGGCTGCACAAGTTCTTAAAAATGGAGACCGGGACAAGAAGACCCGTGCGTTGCAGGAGTTTCTGAAAGTGATTGAGAATCATCGGGCTGCTCCTAAATCCCATCTTGAAGTGGGCTTGCTTTATCTGGATCAGGACATTGGAGATCCGGACCCTATCAGTGCGATTTATCATTTTAAAAAATATCTGGAGTTTATTCCGGACGTGGAGAGTGAGCAGGGGCGACGTGTGCAGGCACAAATTGTACGTGCAGAGAAGTTATTCATGCGTTCTTTGCCTGGAGATCCCTATGACGACAGTATTCTCAATAATGATCAGGTTGAGGAGTTGATTAAAAGCCTGAGAAAGGAGAATGATGCGTTGCGTATCAAGTTGCAGTCGTTGACCAATACCAGCCAGGAATTGTCTTTGCAGGAGCCCACGCAGGCTCCGGTCAGCCGTGCCGGACGCCGTGTCTATACGGTTACGCAGGGGGACACTCTTTTTAAAATCGCATCCAAAGTCTATGGGGATAATGCCCGTTGGCGTGAAATCTATGATGCCAACCGGAATGTGATGCGGCGTGAAAATGATTTACAGCCAGGACAGGAGTTGGTGATTCCGTAGTGTTAAGATATTTTGATGGGAATGCGACGTCGCCTCTTTGCAAAGAGGCCAGGGATGCATGGTTGGAGGCCTCGGAGAGGTGGTGGTTTAATGGTTCCAGTCCGTTCCGAGAGGGAGCTGCAGTGCATGTTCGTTTGGAGCGGGACCGGGAGGAACTGGCCAGTCAACTGGGCTGTGAGGCCGGAGAACTGATTTTTAACTCGGGTGCCACCGAGGGCAATAATCATGTTTTTATGGCGTTGGGTATGTTGTGCCCGGAGAATCAAACCGTATTCGTCTCTGCCGTAGAGCATGCTTCCGTTAGGGAGCCTGCAAAACGTTATCTGGGTGATCGTTTACAAATACTGGATGTGGATTCAAATGGTGTGGTGGATCTTGGTAATTTGGAGGAGTTGCTGAAGTCGGGAGAGGTTTTTGCAGTCAGTGTGATGGCGGCAAACAATGAGACTGGGGTTCTTCAACCCTGGCAGAAGATCCTTGAGATTTGTCAATCGCATGGGGTGCTGTATCACTGTGATGCGGCTCAGTGGATTGGAAAGTTGCCTTTGGAGGGTTTGGGAAAATGTCACTTTGTCACTGGAAGTGCTCATAAATTTGGGGGGCCCAAAGGTTGTGGCTTTTTGAAATATTCGCGGTCGGTGGGGGAAACTGCTTTCCTGACGGGTGGGTCTCAGGAAGGAGGTCTTCGGGCCGGGACTGAGGATTATCCATCTATTGCGGCAATGATGGCCGCACTGGATTCCACCGAGGAAATTCCTCCATCGGGGCGGGATGAATTTGAGCGTCATGTAAAGCAATGGCTGCCTGAGGTGCAGATTGTTGGAGAATCAGTTCCTAGGCTGGCACACACTTCTATGTTGATTTTACCTGAATTTGGCAATGATCGGTGGGTGAATCTATTGGCAAAAAAAGGGCAACTGGTTTCCACCGGCTCGGCTTGCTCCACCGTCAAGGGGCAAGAATCGCAAGTATTGGAGGCCTTGGGGTATAGTTCGGAAGAAGCCCGGAGAGCAGTTCGGGTAAGTGGAGGAAAGTGGACCTGTGGAGATTCCTGGGGAGAGCTTGGCCGGGCATTCCGGGATGTTTGGGATGGATTACAGGAAGAGGGTGAATCCCCTTCGGTGATCTCGGTCGATTAGTGCCCTTTACCATGGGTAAAATGGGTAGGCTGTCCCTGCCTGCGCTTCGGATTCGTGTTGAGGGATTTCAATGAAGCCGGAGGTGCCGAGGATACCTGAATAGTCTCCAGAGTTGTTTGCCGGGCTGGGTTTGGCTTTTGTGCCTTCGGGGGTATGAATCAGCTCAACTGGGAGGAAACAGGTCAGGGGGGGAGGAAATGAGAAGTTGCCTTCAAGTGGAATTTGCAGGGGTGGGCGTGACATTCTTCCGGCCATCTTCTCCAATGCCGGGAGGATGTAGCGATGAAAGCAGGTTAAGGTCGAGAGGGGATTGCCCGGGAGTGCGAAGAGGGGCTGGTTGGTTGGAGAGGTGCCATACCAGAGTGGTTTTCCAGGGCGTTGGGCCACCCAGTGCAGTTTCTCCTCTACATGGAGTTCATGGAATATTTGAGGGAGGTAATCTTTCTTTCCTTTCGAGACACCGCCACTGAAGATGAGTAGATCGTGTTCAGGGAGGAGGGTTTGGATTTCTCTCCTCAATTTCTCAGGTTCATCTGGAAGGTGGAAGATGTGGGGGTGTCCAAGATTGGTTGATTTGAGGGCTGCGGCGAGAGTGTGAGCATTGGATTGCCGGATTTGATGGGGGAGTGGTGTTTCTTCAATGGGGACAAGTTCATCTCCTGTTGAAATGAGGGCAACTTTGGGGAGTGTGGCCACTTGTAGTTTGGTGTAACCAGCAGAGGCGGCTACTGCGATTTCTTTTGCGGAAAGGTATGTGCCTGGATGCAGTAGGTTTGTGCCTTGGGGATGATCGGATGCTTGTTTGTGAATATATTTTCCGGGTGTGATTTGGGTATTCGGCGAAATTGTGGCGTGGGTTTCAGTGGTTGAGATCTCTTCCACAGGGATGATGGTGTCGGCGCCAAGTGGGAGGGCGGCTCCAGTGGCGACTTCGATGCATGATTGTGGATTGGGCAGGGTTTGGGGGTGGGCTCCGGCTGGTTGATGGCCCACAATTTTCAAGGTGAGCTTGGTATCCGGTGATGTCGGGCATGCACTGGAGTGTAGTGCGATGCCGTCCATCATAATCCGATCATAGGGAGGGAGGTCTCTGTCCGCAGTGACAGTTTGGTGAAGTGTCCGATGGTGAGCTTCTGCCAGCGGGCAGGTTTCGGTTGAGAGTGTGGGGAGGGATTCGAGTATGGTATGGGTTGCTTCTTGAACAGAGATCATGGTATGGACTGAAATAGTTTGGGATATTGGGAGGATTGTTTTTTAATGACTAGTTGGAAATGAATCAAATTGCGACATCATCTGTGCCCTTGGATCAACTGGGCCGTTCTTTGCGGGATCTAAGGATTTCGCTGACGGACCAGTGCAATCTTCGTTGCGGATATTGCATGCCGGCAGAAGTGTTTCATTCAGGGTATCCCTTTTTGAAGAATTTGGAGCAGCTGTCTTTTGAAGAAATTCTTAGGGTGGTGAAGGTTTTTGTTTCGTGTGGAGGGAAAAAGGTGCGACTGACTGGAGGTGAGCCTTTGCTCCGGAAGGATATCCCGGAATTGGTGGGTTCATTGAAGGAGATTGAGGGATTGGAGGAGGTGGCTTTGACGACCAATGGATTGTTGTTGCCGAAGTATGCTGAGGAGTTGGCTGAGGTGGGCTTGGACCGTATCACACTAAGTCTGGATGCTCTCAATGATGCCACGTTTCAGAAGATGAGCGGACGGGGTGTTGGAGTGGACCGGGTTTTGGAAGGGATGAGCTGTGCTGCTGAGGTTGGGTTACCAGTGAAAGTTAATGCAGTCATTATCAAAGGGATGAATGAGGAGGAGGTGTTGCCTTTGGCGGAATTTTTTCGGGGGCGGTCAGAAATTTTGCGATTTATCGAGTTTATGGATGTTGGAAATTGTAATGGGTGGTCTTCTGAGCAGGTGTATTCTGCAAAGGAAATTCTGGCTGACATTGAACGCCGGTATGCATTGGACGCCGTGGAGCCGAATTACATTGGTGAAGTTGCCCGCAGGTACAAGTATTGCGATGGTGCTGGAGAGGTTGGGATTATTGCTTCTGTGACGCAGCCGTTTTGCCGGGCTTGTAACCGGGCTCGATTGTCGGCGGACGGGAAGCTGTTTACCTGTTTATTTGCTTCCAATGGT
Source organism: uncultured Opitutales bacterium (assembly GCA_964432425.1). Lineage (GTDB taxonomy): Bacteria > Verrucomicrobiota > Verrucomicrobiia > Opitutales > JABJCN01 > JAYPDO01. The sequence continues at coordinate 25,088 of CAYSOI010000012.1, forward strand.
TTGGATTTACGCAGTGTTCTTCGTGGAGGTGGAGATTTGGAGGCAACTTTGAGACGTGCTTGGGGGGCAAGGGAAGATCGGTATTCGGAAATCCGGGGTAATGTAAAGGAAGAGAAGATCGAGATGTCCTATATTGGAGGTTAATTTTTTCCCAAAAGCTTGCTTTTTTGTGCACTGGATTGTACTTCACAGTCCTGAAATAGTGACCGTTGTTCTATATTCCGATACCACTCCATCTGATTTTTCAAAATGCTTATCAAAACTCCCCAATCCTGGCAGTTGCCTGAGTCAGCTGCGACTGATGAATCCACTTACCAATCCCGCCGGGATGTGATTAAGAAGCTCGGGCTGGGTGCGGTTGGAGGTGCCTTACCTATGGCGGGTGCTCATGCGGCGACAGCGGGTTTCCCGGAAAAGCCCAACATTAATAAGAAGTATCTGATCAAGGACCGGAAACCTACGCCGTATCCTTATGTCACCGGGTACAACAATTTTTACGAGTTTACCACGCAGAAGCAGGAAGTACGTTTTGCGGCCAACCAGGGCTGGAAGACCGAGCCATGGACTTTAGAGGTTGGGGGACATGTGGAGAAACCTCTGAAGGTGGACGTGAATGACCTGTGCAAGGAGATGGGGATTGAAATGAGAATTTACCGCTTTCGTTGTGTGGAAGCTTGGTCCATGGTCATTCCCTGGGACGGGTTTCCGCTTTCGAAGCTGATCAAAAAGGTGCAACCTACATCGAAAGCCAAGTATGTGAAGTTCACCACGTTTGAAGACCGTAAGGCTGCACCGGGTTTTAATCGCTATCCACACTATGATTGGCCTTACACCGAGGGTCTGCGGTTGGATGAGGCGAACCATGATCTGACTTTTCTGGCTGCTGGTGTTTTCGGTAAGCCTTTGCCCAATCAAAACGGAGCACCGCTAAGATTGGTCGTCCCTTGGAAATATGGATTTAAGAGCATCAAGTCTTTGGTCCGGATTGATTTTACAGAGGATGAACCAAAGACACTTTGGAATTCCGCCGCTCCGAATGAGTATGGCTTTTATTCGAACGTAAACCCGAAGGTCTCCCACCCCCGATGGTCGCAGGCGACGGAACGTGTCATAGGGGGAAAGACCTTTGGTGCCCGGATTGATACTTTGATGTTCAATGGTTACGAGGAGCAGGTGGCTCCTTTGTATAAGGGGATGGATTTGAAGAAGTTGTTCTGATTGTTTCTATCGCTTTTCCCATTTGGGTGTTTATTCAGTTCACATGACTTAGGCTGATTGTCGCTTTTCAGCAGGGTCAGTTCGTTTTCCAATGAGGGCATTTTATCGTTTTGTCGGTTCCAGGTGGTTTATTCTGCCACTGGTGAGCTTGCCATTTTTCTACATACTCTGGTTATTCTGGGATGGTGGAGGATTTGCTGCCGTTCAATCTCAAGAGCCAAAACCAGCCGAAGAGTCACAGGTGATTGAGCAGGAAGATGAGTCGACTGATGAGGAGTTTGACTTTAGCCAGTTCACTGTAAGTGAAGAGGAATTTCAGGCAGCCACGGGGGAAGTGGAAGAAGGGAGCGAGGAGACTGTGGAAGTAGTGGAAGTAGTAAACCTCCATGAGGTGCTGACGGATGAAACCGGCAAGTATGCTATTCTCTATTTTGTATGGGTTCTAAGCCTGTCTCCTCTTAAATCACTTTTCAGGAGAAACAAATTTGTCAGTGCTCTGAATCGCCATCGAAGGACGGTTGGGTTGGCCTGCTTTTTCTATGCTTGCTTGCATTTTGGGGTCTACCTGACCAATGGTTGGAAGACTTTGGTCAGTGATATCTCCCGGCTGTATATCATTGCCGGACTCATCGCTTTTGCTGTGTTATTTGTCCTGGCTGTTACCAGTAACAATTGGAGTTTGCGAAAGCTGGGAGGAAGAAAGTGGAAACGTTTGCACCGAGTTTCGTATCTATTGATTCCTCTATTGTTCTATCATCAGGCCTTTGCAGGGAAATATAGCTGGGAGACTCTTCGTGAGACGCTTTTCTGGTTTTCTCCTTTGATCGTTTTGCAGCCGTTGCGAATTTACCAGCAGTTGAAACTTCGCAAGGAAAAGGCTGCAAAGGCTGCGTCCTGATCAGTCTGAAGCCCCGGTATTCATGGTTTGCTCCCAGGTCTCATTGCTGTAGTGGTAGACCCAGGTCTGACCGTCCAGCTTCCTGAAGTATAGCCAATCCTGATCTGTGTCAGAATAGAGCCATGGGTAAACCGAAACATTTGTCCAGACCCAGCCAAGAGTTTGGTGATAAAACCATACATCCTTTGGGAGATCTCCGTGTGGATAGAGCCAGCCATGGTCTTCATGGTAGATCCAATCGCTGTTTGTTGGCATATTGATGTGCCCGAACCAGAAGAGAGAATACCAGTGATTTACAACATGGCGTTTCCCGTAGTCCCATGCATTTTGCAGCGTAATGGTGGTTTGAAAGGCATTGTTAGGATCTTCAAACTTTGCATCACTAGGAGTGAGGGCATCTACGTAAAGAGTCAGTGCGCCGAATTGGAGTTCTTGTAATGCTGTCCATTTCCATAACGGCGAAGAAAGAGTGTTGTAGCGCTGCATTTCATCCCAATTTCCATCAAAAAAGCGTATGGCCAGGTGTTTCCCTGGGGACGGGTTGGATGAGTCTATCGTAATGCCTGCTTGTGTAATGTAACTTCCCGGTGGGTTGCTTCGGCTCTCGGGGTCATCGTAAATGGGAACAAAAGGGCTGCCATCTACAAAAAAGGAGATGAATGAAAAATATCCATCGCCATAGCCTGAGAGGTCGACTGTATCTCCGATAGTGGTTTCCAATGTCAGGGGCACCCAATCGCCTGCAAAGAGATTGGCGTCAGAAGAATTGGTGAAGTAGCCAAGTTGGATGAGGGCTCCGTCTTGATTTACGGAAGGGTCTCCCTCAGAAAGTGGGACATTCAAATGGTTTTTGAATTCCACCCAGTCACTGGCCCAATTGACGGTCAGCCGTGGTGTGGCCAAGAGCGGATGGATGCCGTGCAACAGCACGAATCCTAACACGAATATGCTGTATTTCTCGAAAATGGCCATTGAGATCGAAACTAGCGAAAAAGGGAGTTGGCTAGCAGTAGGGAAGGAGCTGATTTGTTACAAGTAAACTACCTGTGTGTTTCAGGACAACCCTTTTTCTGTCTCAGGGTAATTGGGGAGGTGAATGACTCTCCCATTGCTGGTTTTCTGAATGATATATGTACGCTTTCTGAAATGTAGAGTGATCCACAGAATAATAATACCATATGGCTTGATCATCTTGGTAGAACCAGGGGTAGACTTGCTCCGATGTCCAGTACCATTGACCTTGTGGTGTTGCCAGCCAGACTGATTCATCGGAGTCTCCCACCGGGTAAAGCCAACCAAGGTTTGCGGAGTAGATCCAATCTGAATCTGCTCTTAGAAACATGCCAAACCAATGGCTGTTCAGCCAGTTGCCAGTCTCATGTGTCCTCGGGATAGTGAGTTGAATTTTCTGGAAATTTGCAGTCAGAGAGAGATCGGAGTTCAGGGTAATTCGAGTGGGGTTTTCTGTGATGGTGAGTGAGCCCCCATCCGACCAGTTCAGGAAGTGGTAACCTGTTGGAGCAATGGCTTGAATCAGAGCGTTGGCACCATGCCCATAGGTGCCTGCACCCTGTGCCGTTCCAATCGCTTCTGGTTCTGTGGAGAGAGTCAAGGTATGTGTACTTGGACCCGAATAAATAAAGTTTGCGTAAAGGGTTGTGTCCTGGCCAACGGTCAAAGTCGTAGTGGATTCAGTAGAATCTCCGACTTCAGCACCGGACCAACTGTGAAATGTATAGCCTGCCAATGGGGTAGCTTCAATTGTGATCGTGGTGCCTTCAATATAATTTCCTGACTCTGAAACCGTCCCTGCATTGGCAGGATTTGAGGCGATGGAGACAGCATATTCAGCAAGAGGCTCGAAGTTTGCGGTTAATGTAATGTCCGAGGAGAGGGTCAGGGTTGTTTGGGTGGCATCAGCTGAGGTGACATTTCCCCCTGTCC
>CAYSOI010000013.1:0-19444 GCA_964432425.1 uncultured Opitutales bacterium
CCCCAACCTTGGCGAAAAGTCACTTACCTTTGGTAGATGGGCAAGTAGTGGTATTTGACGGCCAGGGCGAGGACGGCCATGCAGGTGCAGTAGATGTCGCCGGCTCCGCCTTCCTGGCCAGAGCCTAACCAGGAACCTTCTTTGGATTGGAGTTTGAGGAGGATGTCTTCGACCTGTTTCTTGGCGACTTTTGCGTGTTCCCCTCCACGCTGGTACATGCCCTGGGCGTAATAGTAGGTGCCGTAGTAAAAGAATTTGTGATGTTTGGCGGGTTGATTATCGAGAAGCCAATCGGCGGCTCCGTGAACAAAAGGGGAGTCGTATTCACCGCAGACTTGCATGGCCAGGAGCCCGGCGGCACACATGGTGTATTCCGGGTTTCCGCCAGGTTGGTAGGCAAAACCGGATTTCTTGTTGCTAGGGTTGCCCGCCGCATCCAGTTCGGATTTGTAGGAACGCTTGAGGTAATCCACTGCGTCCTTGATGGCACTGGCAGGTACCTTGAGTCCAGAATTCTTGGCAGAGCGCAGGGCCATGAGTTGCCAAACAGAAACGGACAGGTCGGCATCCTTTGCATCCGGTGCATACCGCCATCCTCCCTGGTGTTTCCACTCTTTGGGATGTTTTTGGGATCGAAGAATCAAATCAATGGCTTTCTGGCAGCTTTCTCTTGTACGTTTGTCCTGTTTGTCATTGAGGCCCATGCCCAGCATTTCGGAGAGCATGAGGCTGATGATGCCGTGACCGTACATTCTGGATCCATCTTTGCCAAAGTAACCGTTGTCATCCTGCCGCTTGGGGTCGATGACATATTCGATGGCTCTTCGCATGGATTTGCCTTCCGGGGTTGGATCAATGGGTTGATTGCCTGTTGCCGCCATGGCCATAACCGCGAGAGCTGTCATTGCGGTCTGGTTTTTGCGGTTGGAAATGGAGCCATCCTGTTCCTGCCTGGACATCAGAAACTTTGTGGCACTGGCAACGGCAACATCTATGTGATCCTTGGCAATCTCACTGGATGCACTGGGGGCTGCTATCAACACCGCTGCATTAGGCAGCATGAGTGTTAAGAGAAAGACCAGGGTCGGGAGGTGAGTAGATTTCGGGTTCATCAGTTGAGGGGAAAGTTATCTTATTCTTTGTTCTGTCTGGCTAATTCTGCAATGGCCCGGAAGTAGGTTTGGACCTGTTGGCGATATTCACCGGAAATGTCTTCCTGGCTGCCTTCCATGAGATCTTTAGCCATTTGCTTGGGAAGTTTGCCCCAATCGAGGTCGGCTTTACGGGAAATATCATCAAGTTGTTGATAGGCGAGGGGGCCAGCAGTGATAGCGGCACCTGACTCGGAATTGAGTTGAAGCCCTTGACCGATAGGGTTTTGCCCCGGCATTTGGCTGGCATTGCGGGCCTGGCTCATGGCTGCGGCTTGGGCGGCTGCGGCTTGGGCCAGGGCTTGTGCCGCTTGGGCCATGGATTGACTTGGGGAGCCGGGGGCAGGTGCACCAGGAGAAGGTTGGCCTGGGGAAGGCGCTCCTGGACTTGGTGCACCGGGTGTGGGGGCACCGGGAGTGGCTGGAGCTGGTGAACCTGGAGAGGGAGCTGCTGGAGCACCTGGGGCAGGAGCCCCCGGTGTCGGTGACCCCGCCGCTTGGGCTTCGGCGGATTGAGAAAGTGCAGAGCCGGGTTCGGCAGGAGTGCCCGTGGCAGCTTCTCCTGCGGCCGCTTCGGCTTGAGCTTCCGTCAATGCCTGATCGACCGCATCAAGCGTTTGGGCCAGGGCTTGTGCTGTTTCTGGATTGGTAAAGGGGGCTGCGGGGGAGAGTGCTGGACTGGATGGGGGTGTGGAAGTTGGGGAGGAAGGAGTGCCGGGAGAGGCTTGAGCGGGTGAAGCCGGGCTGGCTTGGGATGGGCTGGCGGGAGTTGCTGGACTTGCCGCGGATTGGGAAGGAGACGCTGGGCTTGCAGGCGATGCAGGGGAGGCAGGAGTCTGGGCTTGAGCCAGACCTTCGTTGAAGAAGTCATCGAGGTTTTGTGCCTGTTGAGCCAAGGCTTCGCTGGCTTCGGCAAAAGGTTGGTCAAATGGGGCTGCGTCGGCAGGTGGGGCATTACTGAGGCCTTCTGCAAGTTCACCTGCGGTCTGGGCCAGTTGTGCTGCTTCCTGTGCGGCTTGTTGGGCTTGGTTGGCCGCATTTTGTGCGGCATTGGCATCTGGAGTGGATTGGGCCACTTGCCTTTGTGCTTGCTGGTCGGCGGCTTGAGCGGCTTGTTGAGCGGCTTTTGCAGCTTGTTGGGCGGCTTGTGTGGCTTTCTGGGCAGTCTGGAGAGGTGTGCCTTCGGGGTTGGCTGCCAACTGTGCGGCAGCTTCAGCCAATTGGGCAGCTTGCTGGGCTGTCTGAGCGGAAAATTCTGCATTCTCCGAGGCACTTTGTGCGGCTTGATTGGATTCTTTTCTGTTGTCTGCAGTTTGTTGTTGGGCTTCCTGAGCGGCTTGTTGAGCTGCCTGGGCAGCTTGTTGTGCGGCTTGTTGAGCCTGCTGTGCAGCGTTTTGTGCGGTTTGTGAGGCTTGCTGAGCCACTTCGGAACCTTGGTTCTCTGCTGCGGCCTGAGCTGCATTTTCGGCAGATTGTTGGGCTTGTTGTGCCGCCTGTTGAGCAGCCTCCGCGGCTTGCTGGGCATCTTTGGCAGATTTGGAGGCAACCTGAGCACTTTGGGGGGTGGCTTGCTCGGCTTGCTGGGCTTGTAGAGCGGCTTGCTGGGCTTGTTGAGCCGCTTCTTGAGCCTGTTGGGAGGCTTGTTGCGCGGCCTGCTGTGCGGCTTGTTGTGCCTGTTGTGCAGTTTGCTGAGCTTGTTGGGCTGCCTGTTGTGCTTGTTGAGCGGCTTGTTGGGCGGTTTCTGCAGCAGCTGGATTCTGGGCTGCATTTTCTGTGGCTTGCTGCGCTTGTTGTTGAGCCTGTTGAGCTTGCTGTTGTGCCTGTTGGGCAGCTTGTTGAGCTTGTTGTGCCGTTTGCTGTGCCTCTTGTGCCTGTTGGAAAGCTTCGGTTGCTTGCTGTGAAGCTTGTTGAGCTTGTTGTGCAGCTTGCTGGGCTTGTTCCGCATTTTGTTGAGCTTGCTGGCCAGGTTCCTGAAGTTGCTGTGCGGCTTGTTGTGCTTCCTGAGCTTGTTGGGCAAATTCCTGTGCGGCTTGCTGAAGTTCTTGGGATAGTGCTTTTGCGGCTTCGGAAATGTTGGAATTGGAGGATTCGGGTTGTTCGCTGGCGATTTGTGCCTGTTCGGCAGCTTTGCTCAATTCCTGGGCGGTTTGTCCAATATCCTGACTGAGTTGTTCCTGGTCAGCTTTTTGTGCGGAGTTTCTGGCTTCGGTGGCTTCGTTGTTGGCAATGTCCTGAGCGGCTTCCGCGAGGTCGGAGAGTTGGTTGTCGCCGTCCAGGGACTGGAGTTGCTGGCTGGCATTCTCGACAGGCTGTTCTAGGGATTCGGAAGCGTTTTGGGCGAGGTTGGCGAGTTCCTGTGCCACGTCTTCGTTGCCGAGTCGTTCTTCGTGGCGGGCGGCTCTGGCGAGGTCTTGAGCAGCTTGTTCAGCGGTTTGGTTGATGTTTTCCTGGTTTTGGTTGGCTTGGTCGAGGGCTTGCTCGGATGGGGAGATTTGGGCGAGGGCTTCGGCGAGTTTTTCAGCGATGTCCTGTGCTCGTTTGGCCAAGTCTTGTGTTTTGTTGGAGGCGGCGTCTGCTTTTTGCTGGGCTTGCTTGGCCTGTTGGAGGGTCTGGTTGGCCTGGTTTTGGTTTTTCTCGAATTGGTTGGCCAGGTTTTGTGCGGCTTTGGCTTCGCGGTTTGCCTGGTTGGCTTCCTGGCGAAGTTCGTTGGCGGTCTGTTGGGCTTCCTGTGCGGATTGTTGTGCGGCCTGGGCTTTGGCTACGGCTTGTTCGAAGTTTTGTTCGGCTTGTTCTGGAGTGGACGGAGTGGACTCGGTGGACGGGGTGGACTCAGTGGACGGGGTGGGTTGGTCGTTGGCGGCTAGGAGGTCTTTTTGGGCTTGGAGGGCTTCTTCTTTGGTGGTGTTGGCTTCGGCGATCAGTTCGTTGGCTTTCTTGGCGGCTTCGTTGGCTTGTTGGGTGAGTTGGTCGGCTTGTTTTTGAAGTTGATCGGCTTTTTGTTGGGCATTTTGGGCGTTGGTTTTCTGCAGGTCTGCGACGTCTTTGGCGGCTTCGTTGAGGTCTTTGGAGACTTCTTGCAGTGGGTCGATCAAGTCTTGGGCGGTTTCGGCAATGTCTCTGGGGTTGTTGGACCTGGCGGCATTTTCGGCTTGTCGTCCAAGTTGGTCGAGTTCACGGCGGGTTTGTTCCAGTTGGTCAGAGGCGGTGGCATCTTGTGCTTTGCGAGCAGCTTGGTTGGCCTGGTTGACTTCTTCATTGGCAATCTTCCGTGCTTCCTGCCCGATTTTTCTTAGTTCCTGGGCCAGGTTTTTGGCTTCCTGGATGGCTTCTTTGTCGGATCTGGCCAACTGGTCGGGAATTTGTTCTTCCTTTTTGGCGGCATCTTCCAGCTTTTCCTGAGTTTCTTCCAGGGTGTCCTGGGTAATGTCAGATAACTGGGTTTGCATCAGACGGTTTTCTTCCAATTCATTTTCGAGGGCAGCCAGGAGTTGGTCCGGGTCGAGCTGGGAGAGTTCGGCGAGGCGTTCGATCTGGCTGTATTGTTCTTCGAGTTCCTTGGCGATGCCTAGTTCTTCTTCAGCAGCCCTTAGTTCCTGGCGGGATTCTGCGAGGGCTTCGGGATTTTCGAGGTTGTCGTAGTGTTCGGCAACTTGCTCGAGGGCTTCCTGTAACTCTTGTTGAGATTGTGTGGTTTCATTAAGTTCCCGAACCTGGTCTTCCGTACGCTGGGAGAGATTGGCTTGCTGGAGGTTTTGCTGCGCTTCGGCGGCGGGTTGTTGGAGCATGGCGATGGAGTCGTCCGCATCGCGGGCTCTTTCGCGTCCTTCTTCGGTGAGAACGTCCTGGGTGTTGGCATCCTGGCGAAGTGCATCCGTGAGGTCTTTGAGGTCAGCCATGAGGGCTTCCTGTTTGTCCTGTAGTTCCTGAAGTTCAGCCCTTTTGGTTTCGGGGTCCTGTGTTTGCTCTGCGTCTTTGGCTTGTTCTTTGGTTTCCTGGTTCAGTTGCTCGGTCTTTTCTGCGAGGTCCCTTGCCAGGTCTGCAATGGTGGGTGTGTGGTCCTGAATAAATTCCCGTGCTTCTCTGATCTCGGGTTGTAGAAGGCGGAGGACCTCGGCGATATCAGCGAGGATCAGTTGGAGTTCCTTTGTCTTTCTGGTGGGTTTGTAGGTTGGGTTCTGAATGGATTGCAAGCGCTGGGTCATTTGGTCCGAGAAGGCTTTTGTGAAGTCGCGATAGGGGAGTTGGGCCAAGATGCGGACGGCTTGAGGGTTAAGCAGTGACGCTTTCATTTTCTTGGCGACTTCCGGCATGAACTTGTGAGCGGATTGCCATTCGTAAGGTGTATGTATGAGAGCGGAAGGATGGCGGAGTTGCCATTTCTCGGTGTGGGCGATGTTTTTGATCTGTTGCTGGATATCAATGAGTAGGTGGACATGTTCCAACTTGCGGTAGGCCAGGGCGATTTGTTCCAATTCTTTGAGGACGGTGGCAGGGTCTCCGTCCCTGGTGGAGTATTCACGGCTGAATTTTTGGGAGAGGTTATCCAAGGCCAGAGCGGTCATGCCTGCATCTTTGGCAAACTGATTGTCGGCATCCTTGCGGCTTTCGGTGGCTGCTGCGGAGGACTTTATGCGGCCGATGGTTCCGGGCCAGGTTGCCTGGGAAAGGAGGCGCTGAAAGTGGCGTACATTTGCAGCATGGATTTTTGCCTGGCGGACATTGCCTTTGGCCCGATTGTCTTTTTCGGCGTTTTGGTTGTTGAGCAGGTCTCGTCCCACAAAGAGTACGCGATATATGGAATGTAGGTCGTCTTCTGTTTGAATGGTGAGATTTCTGTGCTCCTTAGTCGCCTTTGAGTAGAGAGAGTTGTGATTGGAGCCTGCTTTATTCAAGAATTCAATGAGCTTCTGTTTGAAGACTTTGGCGGGGGCCAGAAGTTCGGGGCCGGGTTGGGTGGCTTCTGCGACTTCGAGAGCTTGCTGGAGGTCATCCCGGGCTTGAGAGAGTTCATGGGATGCCTTTTGGTAGGTGGTGCCGAGGCGACCTACGACGACGTGTCCGAGGCGTTCGAGATTGCGTTCAATGGTCAGGGCTTGATTGACAGCGGCTTTTTCTCTGCGGGCAAGACGTTTCCAGAAGAGTGGATCATCCTGAATGGCAACGTTCGCAGGGAGGATTTCGTGTTGTTGTTTGACGAGGTTGTGGAGGTCTTCGGCGAGGATTGCCCGGAGTGTGCCAGCGGAAATCGCAGTGAATTGAGTGTTGAGGGAGCCAGTTCGGCCACGGGCTTCGTGATAGCGGTTTCGTGCATCATCGAGGTATTGTCGGGTTTTGTTTTGATCAATCGATTCCCTTGCGGACTCAATGTAGGCTGGGGGCTGAGCATTGACCTCGTGAAGGATTCTACCGAGGGTTCTCAGGGCGTAGGCAGCTTCTCTGGCAGCGGCCCCTTTGGGAAGGGTTCTGGCAATGGCGGAGATTTCTTCAATCGCATGAAGTGTGTCTTCGTGGACTTGTTTGGTCAGGTCGGCGAAGGTGGCCCATTGAATGCTGCTTTGTGGGTCCTGAGGGTTGAGGGTTTTGAGAAGTTGGCTGTGTTTGGAGGCGTCTTCTCCCACTCTGTTGAGGGAATTGAGGAGGGTTTTGAGTTGTTTTTGAATACGGGCTTGAGCGGCAACGGTTTCGATACGGGAGGTTTCGAAGTTTCTGGAGAGGATGGTGAGTTCAATGGGTTGGGTTTCGGTGCGTTGCTTTTTGAGGTCGTAGGCAACGAGTTTGAGTTTGACGCGGTCTCCTGGAGTGAGGGTGTGGTTGAGTAGGTCGAGTGTGTGGTAGAGGGAGATGGCGTTTATGGAATTCTTTCTGGCAGTGTCAGGTGGGGCTTGGAGGGTTGTGAGCTTGTCGTCAATGGGTTGAAGGGCTGAGCTGTCTGCATCGGTTTCTGCCAGAATGTGGCTGACCCAGCGACCGTTGTTGGTACGAAGTCGAAGGTCGAGGCGTTGGATGGGAAGGTCATCATCGGCTCGTGCCCGAATGGCGAGGATTTCGTCGGCTTGGACGAGGAGATTTCGTGTGGGTTCGATGAGTTCGAGGCTTGGGGCCTGATCAGGTTGGACGGAGATTTCGTATTTGGGGCTGTACTTGTTGTCGAATTCTGTGGATTTGGAAACGAGGTGTACGCGGTAGGTTCCTTGGGCGAAGAGCCGGAGTGCACCGGGTTGGGTTTGGAGCAGAGTCGGGTCCTTTTCGGAGATTTCCAGAGGGATGATCCGGTTTGCGGGAGTGGTGGCCAGATCAAGCCGGAGTTCCGCTGCTTGGATGGGTTGATTGGTTTTGAGCTTTAGTTGTACCCTTGTGTTTTCAATGCCCTTGAGATCTCCCTTGGTGGTTTCCTTGATGGTGGATTGAGAGAGTTTTGTGTAGGCTGGTGGGGTGTAGGTGATGTCAAAGTGTTCAACTTTGGGCCTTGCTTCGGTGTCGAGGCTGAACCATTGGGACTGCGCCAGGCCTGCCTGGATGCGGAAACGAGTGTCTTTGGAGAGGATGTTGAGCCGGGCGATGAAGTTCTTCTCGTTGTCGGGTTCCATCATCGTACGATGGTACTCGTTATCTTTGCTGGTGGTTTCAAGAATGACTTTTTTTACTGAACGTAGTTCATCTTTGGAACCTTTGAGTGCGGCTTTGATGCGGATGGTTTCTCCTTCTGGATGAGTTTGGTCGGGTTTGGGGGAGAGGAGTTCAATATGGATGTCAGAAACTCTGGCGAGGTTGGCCCCGAGCATGGTTCTGCCCAAGGCGGTGCTGAAGTCTTTGCCAAAGTCTGGGATGAGGAGGAGCCCAAAGAGAAAAATGAGCAGTGCGGCACTGGTTTTGATCCATTTGTTGAGGAGGCTGAGCGGGAGGGTGTTGTTGATGTCCAGTTTGCGTACCCGTTCGGCAACATCATTTTGGAGTAGGGCACGGAATACGGGGGAATCGTGCTTGGGGTCTGTTCTTTCCACACCCAGTTCGATGGCGGAGAGGAGGTCTTCTCTGAGGTTGGGTTCCTGGTTTTCAATGTATTTGGCCAGTTCCCTGCGGGTGGGTTTGCGAACAAGTTTACCAATAGAGGTGACCCAGACGACGGTAGCGACAGTGATCCATGCGAAATAAGTGAGGAAGGCCCTGGTTGCATCTGGAAGGAGTACGTAGAGATCAACCGTGGCTAGGATGGAAAAGAGGACAATGGCAGTGATGAGAAATGTACAGATGCCACGGAGACCAAGAAGCCGCTTTCGACGTACGTTGAATTCATCGAGTTTTTGAAGTGTGATTGGGTCGATGTGTTCTTTCATGGCGGGAGTTCCTGGTGAGAGTTAAAAAGTCTATGGCTGGTTTCTGTGGATTGTATGCAATGATTCGGGGCGGTGGTCCTGATTCGGCGAAAGGGTGTTATTTTTACATCATACCGGCTCGTTTTCTGATAAACCATTCAATGCTGAGCAGGGTCAGGATGGCTCCAAACCACCAATAGCTCTGCCAGAGAATAGTCTCAGACTCGACAATTTTGCCTGTGCTGAGTGGAGCAAGGAGTTCCGGGAGTTGCTCCGTTTGTTCTTCGCGAAGGTATTGGCCTCCGGATTGTTGGGCAATTTGCTGGAGGAGTTCTTCGTTGCAGGCAAGGAGGGCGGTTTCGCCAGTGTCTGGGGGTTGAACGATGAATTCCGTACGTGCAGGAGTTTGTTCCTCAGTAAAGCCAGTCACGTTAACGGAGACCTCATGGCGCCCTTCAGAGAGGGCAGGAGATTTCCCGTGGAAAAGGCCGCCGGTGTCTTTGTCGGGTTCAAGGTTTACCCGTGAAATGATGCGACCTTCTTTCCAGATCAAGGCTTCGGCAGTTGCCTCTTCAATGGCGTTGCCTTCGGCATCTCGGAGTCGAACGCGTAGATTGGCAGAGTCGCCGGTTCGGTAGACGGTGGAGCCTGCATCAATGGAGATGTGATCGTCGCTGACCGCAAAGGGGCGTTCCATGATCCATTCGGCGACCTGGTGCCAGTATTTTGTGTGATACCTTTCCGCGACTCCATAACGCCAGCGCCATGAGCCATCAAAACCGCTGTAGAATACTTTGCCTGCCCCGAATTTACGGGTCACGATGACGGGTGTTCTTGCGTCATCTGTTAATGCTTCGAGGTGTACATCGGTGCCGGGGAGAGCTTCGACCGGGGCCACCCAGTGTGGTTGAGGGAGGGTTTTCCAGAGTCTTTCGTTTTCTCCGGGGTCGGAGACGAGGGTGAGTGCGTTCTGCTGGGTTCCAATTTCTGTAATTTGAAGCCCTTGTGGGAAACGTATCTCAGCGTCAGGTATCCATGAGATGGGAATCAAATCCAGAATGGAAGTGCCGGCATATTCTTTGAGCTTTTGTCTTGGGCCGTCTACGAAGAGAATGCCGCCGCCTCTTTTCATTACGTAATCCTTGATCCATCCCAGTTCAGTCTCGTTGAGCAGATTGGCCGGGAGTTCCCCGAAGAGTATCAGGTCGTAGGTGTAGAGGGCATCACGGGTAGTTGGGAACTGGCCGTTTTTGTCCCCTCTGGGAAGCTCCGGTGTGTCTGAGGCAGTTCCTGCGAAGATGGCGTTGACCTGCCAGCGTTGTCCGCGGCTGAAAAGATTTCGGATGTAGCGGGTTTCCCATCTTGGGCGACCGTCGAGCAGGAGCATGCGGTGTTTACGGGTGATGGCCCGGAAGATGAGTGGGGAATCGTTATTGTCTTTGCGGGTTTCTTCTTCCAGGGGATCAATGGAGATCTGCATGGAGATGGGCAAGCTGAGTGTGTCGATTTCCTGGTTGTTTTGTCGGATTTTCTCTTGAACGATGGCCTTGATGGGAAAATCAAAGGGAATGCGGCGGCGTTGAAGATTGTGGGTGAAGAGTTTCTTTTCCCAGACGATGCGACCTTCGTGTTGTATTTTGATTTCGAAGGCCCGGCCTTTTCCGATGTTGTCCTTGAGGTGAACGGTGCCGTGGATGTGGTCGTCGATGAAGACGGAGTCGGGGTTTTCGACTTCAAGGATGGCGAGGTCGGGAGGGGGCGTGGTACCGCCCATACCGATGGTATGAATCGCTATATCGCTGGCTCCGAGAAGTTTGGCAGTGTGCAGAGGAGATTGGCCGTCATTGTGTCTTCCATCTGAAAAGAGGAGAGCGGCAGTTTTTTGAGGTGGATTCTCTGGGTCTGGAGTTTGATTGGTCTCGGGGTTGATTTCAGCAGAGAGAGTTTTTCGGATGCCGTTGGATAGGTTGGTCGCGGGGTCCTCCGGGGCTGGCTCCACGGGGATGTCAATGGATTCATCCTGCTCTTCCCCTGGTGACCAGATTCGCTCTGCGGAAGAGCCTTTGAGCAGAAAGACTTCGAGGTCGTGGGTGTCGAGGAGTTGAGAGATGAGTTGGTTGTTTCCTGCCAGAAGGTTGTGGGTGCGTTGCCAGCGGCTTTGGTCGTCGAATTTGTCGAGGGCAGCGGTAATGAGGGTGTTGCCGGATTTAGCGAGGTTTTTGCTTTGGACATCAAATGCGTTTCTCAAGACATTTTCGAATTCCTGAATTTCACCGGTAACGCTGATGAGCAGGGCACGGAGTTGGTCGGAAGTAAAGTGGGAGTCCTTTTGGGGGAGTTTAGACGGGTGGAGCCGTTTGTGGATGGAGCCGTGGTAACGCTTGATCTGGGCTTGGAAATTGCCAGCGAACAGGGTGTTGGCATTTTCTGGAGCGGCGAGGCGATTGGAGGGGATGGGGGCTTCGGTTTCCTGATTGGGAAGGGTCCAGCTAAGGTTGACGAAATCGTCTCCACCGGCTTCCTTGAAAAGCAGTTCCACGTAGCAGGGGGTTTCTGCTTTGAGGGAGATGGGTTGAGAAGTTAGATGGTTGGGATTGTTGGTTTTGAGGATTTGTTTCTTTTGCTTTGGGTTGGTGGAGTTGGCGGTAAGGTAAAGTGCCGCTTCATCGTCACTGTTCATTTGGAATGTGTATTCCCCAGTGAGTGGCGGGATTAGGAACCCAGATATTCTCAGGCCGTAGTTTTCGTCAGTGTTTTTAGGGAAATCAAATTCGGAAATGTACTCTGACAAGTCAGGGTCTTCACGGTATTTGGGACTGGAGGTGAGGTTGTTGATGCTGCCTCCGTTGATGTCTTCCCAAACTTCCTTCAGGAGGACGCCCTGGCGGAGTTCGGGGGTGGTGTCGGGGAGTTCTACTTTGGAAATCTCTTCCTGAATCTTTTCCAATTGCTCTGTGAATTCCGAGCGGGCTTTCAGAAAGGTTTCCAGAGTGAGAAGGGAAGTGCGGAGGTGGCTGGAGAGGTTGGTACGGGCTGTGGAAAGGTCGTCCGCGGCATCGGAAAGAGTGGTGTCCAGAGTGCCTTCCGGGAGCCAGCCGTGTCGCTGGGCAGCCAGCAGCTTGCGGGTGTCGGGCATCATTTGGGAATCATCGACACTCATGCTTTTGGAGCCATCGATGAAGAGCAGGAGGCGGCCCAGTTGGCCGATTTTCTGGCGGTGTTGAAGAACGGGGCCTGTGAGGGTGAAGACGAGCAGGAGCAAGGCGAGGGTGCGCAGTAACGGCAGCAGCCAGGTGAGGGGAGGTTGAATGCCTCTTTTGACTTCGCGGCGGTACAGCAGCCAGGTCAGAGCACATATCGCCGCTGCCAGTAGGAATCCCTGCCAGAGTTCGAGATCTCCGACGAAGCGAAGTGCTGTGGATTGTTCGTTCTTCAAGTGGCTTGGTTGAGTGGTTAGGAAGGAAGTGAAGGGAGGGACGTGTTGGATACGTCCCTCCCTACAATTAAGAAGTTTAGTTGTTGGCGAGGTACTCGGAAGTGGACTCGTGAGTGGGTTTCATGCCACTTGAACCTGCGGACCAGTTGGCCGGGCAGACTTCGCCGTGTTGTTCAAAGTGCTGAAGTGCGTCAACGACACGGAGTGCTTCGTCCACACTGCGGCCAATGGGGAGGTTGTTGACGAGTTGGTGCTGGACGGTGCCATTTTTGTCGATGAGGAAGAGGCCGCGGTAGGCGATGAGTTCACCTTCGACTTCGAGTTGCCCTTCTTCATTCTGGCCAACGTATTCGCCGACCAGGACGTCGTAGTTCTCGGAAATGGTTTTGTTTGTGTCGGCGACCAGCGGGTAGGTGATGCCTTTGATACCGCCCTGGTTTTTCTCGACTTGGAGCCATCCCCAGTGGGACATTTCCGTATCAGTGGAAACACCGATGACGACGGTGTCGCGTTTTTCAAATTCCGAGAGTTTTTCCTGGAATGCGTGAAGTTCTGTGGGGCAGACGAAAGTGAAGTCTTTTGGATAAAAGAAAAGGACTACATTTTTACTGCCCTGGAATTGAGAGAGTGTGAACTCTGGTTCGATCTTACCGCCATCCACAACTGCTTGAGCTGTGAAGTTTGGTGCTTTTTTTCCGACGAGAACGCTCATGGTTTCTTGCGTATTGATATGATGATTAGTTTATTGGTTTGGGATAAAAGGGATATTCAGATTTTAGCCCTTCCAAAGTATTGTTGCAGACAAAGTTCGCCAATCATAAAGCCGAGAACACAGAGCATCATGATTTTCCACATTTCGCGGCCATGTTTTCTTTGGTTTTCGAGGTTGGCATATTCTTTGAGGGCTTTGTCCGTGCTTTCTTCAAAGATCAACTGGGCTCCGAGGGTTTGTGCATAAGATTGGAGTTCCTCTTTGCTCAATTGCTGTAGCTTGGATTCGGCCCTTGGTGATGTGGCGGCAAAGTGCATTGGGGAATTGAGTTCTTCGTTATCCAGGGTGTAGAGCCCTTCTTTCATGGTGTCGTTGAATTGGACGACGGCGGTTGGGCCTCTATCAACGGCTTTGATGGGGATGTCATGACCTTCCGGGTCGCGGAGAGTAAATGTGGCTCCAGCCAGGGATGGGTCAAATTGAGCAACAATGGGTTGCCCGGCAGTGATGTTTCGGGGATGACTGTTTCGGGAGGCGAGGTAAGTTATGATTTGCTGGACAAAGGGGAGGAAGGCGGGTCGTGCTGGGAGATTGGTCCATGAAGTATCGAGTGGAATGGAAAGTTGATGGATGACCCCATCGCCGAGCGTTCTTTCGACCAGGAGCGGATCACCAGTTTCCAGGATTGCCAGGGTGGCGGGAGCGTCCGGGGAGTCTGGATCCATGTCAGGATTGGAAGGCACGAGTTTCTGCCACATTTGGATCTGGGCCTCGGCCAGATTACCATTTCTGCGATCATTGAAGATTTGAAGGGACTGGTGCTCAAAGTGCTGGGCCACGATCCTTGTATTGAGATCGGGGTTGGCCAGATCCCCTTCGATGTCATTGATTCGCATGGGCAGGATACCGTTGGTTTTGTGAGCCAGGGTTTGGTTGTACCAGCGAAGATCGGTTTTGTCGCCAGCTGTGACCAAGAGTCCACCCCCTTGTTTCACAAATTGCTGGAGGAGGGTCACTTGATCTTTGTTGAGTTTTGGGACGTTGGCGAGGACGACGACTTTGTTGCCAGTCAGTGTTTCTTTTTTTAATTGATCGACTGGTATGATGGATGGGGCCACCAGGTCCTTGAGTTCAGATTTGGCTTTGGAAAATGGAGTGAGGGCAATTTGTAGGAAGTCGGTTTCCCCTTTGAGCCATTCCTGGCTGGGATCCCCATCTACCAGCAAGACTCCGATGTGACTGAGAACATTGAAGGCGAGGGGGTATTTGTTATCGAATTGCAGATCGGGAGTGTTGATTTCTATGCGAACCTGATGGGAGCCCGGCTCTTCGAAGGAGCAGGTGAGGAGGGCTTGTGTGGATTCTTTTGGTCCGAGGGGGACTTCGGTTTCAGAATCGGGCTTATCGGCATTATTCTTGTAGAGGCTGATCCGAAGCCCTGTGCCGTAAGCCCTGTCGCCATGATTGCGTAGATTGACCCGGATGCGGATCTGTTGGCCGGCACCAATCGTTTTGGGAGTGTATTCCACATTTTCAATCGAGACGTTCTCGTTTTCGCTATGATTGACACGAAGGAATGTGAGATTTGGTGGGACTTTCTGTTTTTTGATGAGTTCCGCTGTTTGTTGGAGAGTGGAGGTTGGGATGGCATCCCAGTCTGATTTTTGAAAATCGCTGACTACGAGGATTTCCCGTTTGGCATGGCTCATGTCGGGAAGGATGTCCAAGGCCTGGTTGAGGGAATCCATGGGTGTGGCTGCCTGGAAGTTGGGTCGTTGACCTAGAAGTTGGGCCGACATGCCTTCACGATCGAAAGTGGGGCGGTCAAAGACTGGTGTGGGTTTACCTCCCATAAGCAATGCGGCGACATCCGAACCGCGTTTCTGGCTTTCGAGGACTCCTTCAATTGAGGTCAGGGCTTGCTCGAAAGAGGTTTGCGATGGACCGCTTGCCTGCATGGAGTAACTGTTGTCCACCAGAAGGATTGTGGAGGAGGAAACGTCGCCGGTGGGAGCTTGTGCGTTGATGCTTTCCTTGAACAAGGTGAACCCACCCAACGTATTGGATACGATGTAGGCTGCGACCATGAACGCGATGGCTCCAAACAGGTAGCGAAATTTGGTAAAAACTGCCGCACAGATCAGGAATACCAAGGTAACGATGGGGAGCAGTACCCAATTCAGAAATTGATTCCATTCCTGGATCACCATTCTGGCCAGACAAACCGCAAGTAATATGGGAATGGCACACCGCACGATCAACAAAATGATCTGTTCGATTTGAATCCGCTTGCGGTTTACCCGAACGACAGATTCCAGCAAATGAACAGCTCCCCACTTGATCACACGGAATTTGCTTCGGTTAAACAGATGGATCACCAGTGGCACCAGAAATGCGGCTGCACCGGCAAGGAGTATTCCATTAATAAAAGTCATACAGCGAAATCAGGATATTGGAGTGTTACAGCATGCGTTGCCGCTTGGCGAAGAAGTAACTCAATGCTTCCGCATAGGGTTGGTCCGTTGTCAGTGGAACAAGGTCAATGCGATGGCGGTGACAGCCTCGCTTGAGATCTGCCCGGTACTTTTCCAGATTTTCCATGTAGGATGCCCGAAGATGTGCCGGATCAATCATGTGGCGATGGTTGGGTTCCTCAAGGCAGTCAAAGCGTGTCCATTGCTTGAAAGGAAACTCCAGTTCTTCGCGGTCCCAGATCTGGAATATGATGATTTCATGTCTTGCGTGGCGAAGTCGTGCCAGGGCTTTGAGCAGTTGCCCGACATCTCCGAAACAGTCGGAAATGATGATCACCATGCCCCGACGTTCGATTTTGGGTACGAGTTCCTGAAAGACTTGGCCTAACTCTGTTTCGCCACCGGGTTCCAGATCGGAGAGGTATTCCACGATTTGATGCAGGTGAGCGGGGCGACTGCGGGGGGGGAGGACTTTGCGTACCCGGTCGTCAAACGTTACCAGCCCTGCACTGTCCACCTGTTGGAGCATGAGGTAGGCGATGCAGGCGGCCAGACGGGTTGCGTAGTCGAGTTTGGTATGTACGGCTTGCTCTCCCTGATAGGCCATGGAGCCGCTGGTATCGACGAGGAGGTTGCAGCGGAGGTTGGTCTCTTCCTCGTATTCGCGGATGTAGAAGCGGTCGGACTTGCCGTAGACTTTCCAGTCCAGGTGCCGGATTTCATCTCCGGGGACGTATTGGCGGTGTTGCTTGAACTCTACGCTGAAACCCTTGTGGGGGGAGCGGTGAAGTCCTGAGCAAAAGCCTTCCACCACCTGACGGGCCAACATCTGGTGGTTGGCAATCTTGGCCAGATCGCCGGGGGCAAGAAATTCTGTGACTTTCGCCATGTGCTAACCTCTGGGAAGTCGTTAGATAACGCTGGATGTAGCGGAGGGGACGTCCTGGAGGAGCTTGTCAATGATGTGGTTGACAGTGATGCCTTCGGCTTCGGCGTTGAAGGTGGGCACAATTCTGTGTCGGAGGACGGGATGCGCCAGGGCCTTGATGTCGTCATTGGTTACGTGGTAACGACCTCGAAGGAGTGCCCGAACTTTGGCGGCTAGAACGATTTGTTGGCAAGCACGGGGTCCTGGTCCCCATCCGATGAGTTCACGAGCCCAGCTGATGGCGTCTGGATCATCGGGACGGGACATGCGGACGATGTCCAGCACGAAGTCCACTACGTGATCAGGCACGGGAACCCGGCGAACGGTTTCCTGGCAGGCGATGATGGTTGCGCCATCAATGACCGGTTCCAGGGTTTGCTCAAAGGTGGAGGTGGTACGTTGAATGATGAGGCGTTCCTGTTCACGGCTTGGATAGTCCACCATGACGTGGAAAAGGAAACGGTCCCGCTGCGCTTCGGGGAGGGGGTAGGTGCCTTCCTGTTCGATGGGGTTTTGGGTAGCCAGTACGAAGAAGGGTTCCTCCAGCGGATAGGTGTTGCCACCAACCGTAACGCGGTGTTCCTGCATCGCCTCAAGCAGTGCGGATTGGGTTTTTGGGGGAGTACGGTTGATTTCGTCGGCCAGCAACATCTGGCTGAAGATGGGGCCTTTTTCAAAGATGAGGTCACGATGACCGGTTTCGCGATCCTGTTGAATGATGTCTGTTCCGGTGATGTCGGCAGGCATCAGGTCAGGGGTGAACTGAATGCGGTGGAAAGTGAGGTCCATCGCATCAGCGAGTGTACGTACCATTAGGGTCTTGGCGAGGCCGGGAACTCCTTCCAAAAGGCAGTGCCCACGGGCCAGAACGGCAATCAGGAGTTCCTCAATTACATCTTCCTGACCAACAATGATCTTGGAGAGCTGTTCTTTAATTTTATTGTAGGCTTCGACGAGCTGTTTGGCTCTGGCTTCGTCATCCGCGGTAGGCTGCGGGAGAGGTTCCTTATTCAATGGTTTACCTTTGGTGAGACTGGTTAATGGGTTAATTAGGCCAAATAGCCGAATTTCGTAAATTTTGTCTGATTAGTTTTGCTTTTGTGGTTGAGGCGTCGGAGCAGGGGGAGTGGTTGTGGAGTCCTGCGGACTTTCTTCCTCAGGATCCACATCAACAGTTGGTTCTTCATCGGTGAGAGTAGTGACGACAACAGAGATGGGTTTGCTGGGAAGGTCTCCTTTGTTGCCGGTTAATGGCTCTGCGGTGATGGTGACTTGGTACTCTGTATCCTTTTGAAGCTTTTCAATGGGGCCCAGTTGGGTTTCCTGAGTGATGAAATGATCGGGAAGACCCGGAGTTTCGAAGCCATCTGTACTTTGGACCAGAACCTTGTATTGGAATTTGCCCAAATTGTTAATGACCTCACTCCAACTGATTGTGAGGCTGCCGATTCCGGGCGTAGCTTCCAGGTTGGCGGGGGAATCAAGCAAACTTCCGGCGGTAGTTCCTGTTCCTTTGATGGGCAAGCTTGGGAGGTGGAAGCGATTACCTTCTTCCGGGAAGGCTTGCACGGCAATATCATAGGAGGTGAGGGTTTCCAGGCCTTTGATTCTAAACTGTGTTAATCTGAGATTCGGGTGGGTCTGGAGGATAGGTGTCTCTTCGTTCTCTTCGGTGCGGCTTTTGCGGAGAGTGAGGGTGTAGTGAACGTTCTCATTTTGAAGATTCTTCGGGGCCTGCCAAACTGCCAGTAAGGAACCGAGTGCACTTTGCGTAGTGGAGATGACACCGTTCAGAGCAATGGGTTCAAGCGGCTTGGTTGTGCCCTCCGCCTCAGAATGCCCTCCCTGTAGAAATTGGGAGTATTTTCCGACGGGTGGTATGGGCCTTACGCGGAGGAAGATGGGAGTTTCCGGTTCCAGATCTTCAAAGGTATGTTCTGTTTTTTTGGTGACAAAGCTTTGGGGTTTGGCAAAGTCTTGGGTCGAGGCATGCGTCACTTCGAAATCCACGGTTTGTCCATTGTTGTTTTCCGGAGTACTCCAGACCGCAGTCATGCTGTGGGTGGTGATTTCTTCAAAATTCAGTTCGATGGAGTAGTAGGGTTGTTGGGCCGTGTAAACCGGTAGGGTGGGTGAGGTGAAATCAGATTGTGGGTCCTCTAAGTCTTCATCTGTGGTGGCAACAGCCCGAAGCCGAGCTACGTAGGGAACCCCAGGGTTCAGTTCTTTGAATACGTATCGGTTGGGTTGGCTGGAAAAGAGGGAGGTTTTCTTCAACGCATACACCCATTGGGGGGCTTGTATTTTTAAAAGGATGGCTTGCCCAACGGTGAGGGTTTCGGCGGAGAGATTGGCATTGGCCAAGGTGAGTGTGTTGGCTGTCAAACCCTGCCCGGAAACCCGGTAAATGCCATCATTGCCTGCCTTGGAACCCAGGATGCGTAAGTAGGAACCCGGTGTAAAGGAGCCCGCGGCTTCAGAACTCCCCAGGCCCGTCGCAATATTACCGGCGAGGGTTATGGTTTGGGCAGAGGTTTGGGCGTCCTCCTGATACTGCTCGGCGATTTCCACTTCATAGAGTATAGCATTCTCAATTTTGGGCCAGCTGACCTCCAGTTCGGAGTCGGCCTTTCCTTCCGTCGGAGCTTTGACGGAAAGCTGGAAACCTTTCGGTAGGCTGAACTTCTGGGCATCTGCGACATGAGTGTGGGCCAAAAGGTTGAGGCTGAGGGCAGTTAGCAAAAGGAAATGCTGCATCCGGGTTTTTAGCATGCGTAAGTTTGTTTCTTCCAATAGCTCTCTGGCAAGTGGAAAGTTCAATTTGTCGGGTGGGTTTCCACTTTGTGCAGGCTTGCCATGATTGGGGATTCCTGACAGAATTGTCTTCAGTTTAGTTGGTAGAGATGAATGCGATGAGTAAAAGGGAAGAGGGGGGCATGAAATGAAGGATCCATTTCCGGATCGACCTTTTTGGGCACATTTTCGATGGCATGCTGTTCCGGCTGTGATTGGTGGGTTTCTGTTGGCTGGGTTTGATTTGATGAAGTTGGAGTATTTGACGCAGCTCCATAAATTTATCGGGCTATCGAGTTACATGGAGTGGGGGCCATGGGTGAGCCCGTTCAATTCGGCTCTGATTCTGGGAGTTCCGGTGGTGGTGATGTTATTGCATTTGATCAAATACTCCAACTTGAGGTTGTTTCGTACTTTTTCCTATTGGCAGATTGGCATCTGGTGGACCTTGTGGGTGTTATTTGGGGTGGCCTATCGTTTTGGCGAATACATCGGGCCGTAAATGAGGAGAAGAACTGAACGAAATTGAGCATTTTGTGTCGAAAGAGAGGATGACTATGAGAGGACTGATTTTGGTGTTGGTTTGTGCATGCTCCTGCCTGCAGGCGGTGGAGTTTCGAAAAACGGTGGTGGATCC
>CAYSOI010000013.1:19544-21477 GCA_964432425.1 uncultured Opitutales bacterium
AAAGGGAAAAAAGGGCATTGGAAGGAACGGGTTGCATTTCGAGGTACTGGCAACGAGACGCGGCTTTATGTGGATTTGTTCAAAGACGGTAAAAAAGTTTTTCTGATGGGAGTGGAGGAAAAGATCGCCTGGGTGGAAGTGCCGAAAGGTGAAGCCGTCAATGGCGATTGGATCGTACATCCCATTTCCGACCGTTTCCCCAACTCGATCTTTCCAAAAGGCTGGCCCACCCACAAGTACGCTCACGGTCTCGGGGCTGCGGATCTCAACGGAGACGGTCTCAATGACGTGCTGACCTACGGTGGTTGGTGGGAACACCCCAAAGCTGG
The DNA here is from genome assembly GCA_964432425.1 of uncultured Opitutales bacterium. Classification (GTDB taxonomy): domain Bacteria; phylum Verrucomicrobiota; class Verrucomicrobiia; order Opitutales; family JABJCN01; genus JAYPDO01. Next base: position 19,874 of record CAYSOI010000013.1, read on the forward strand.
TCGCAAACACAAAGGCAAATGGAAGTTTCACCCGGTCAAATTTGTCAAAGAAGGGGTGGCCGATATGTACACCTGGGATGGCAACAAAGATGGCTCACTGGATGTCATTTGCACTTCCGCCCATGGAACCGGTATTTTCTGGTGTCCTCAGCAACTGGATGGAAGTTTTGGCTTTGAAGCCTTTCACAAAGGGCTCATCCGTGAGACCCACGCCGTCAATCTCACCGACCTGAATGACGATGGAAAGCTGGACATGGTCACAGGCCGCCGCTTCTTTGCCCACGGCTTCCGCCCGGAAAAAGCTGGAGAGCGCAGCCAACTCTATTGGTTCGAGCTCAAATCCTGCCCCGGAGGCCCACCGGAATTCATCCCACACTTGATCGATGACCAATCCGGAGTTGGCGCCCAATTCCTCACCGAAGACTTCAACGGCGACGGCAAGACTGACATCATCGTCTCCAACCGCAAAGGCGTGTTTCTGTTTGAGCAGAAAAAATAGTCTCAAGGCACTCTGAAAATAAGTCCTATACGACCTGTAGGACCTATTCCCCTAGAGCTCCCTTCAGGAAACGAAGTGCGTTTCCGCTGGCGATCTTTTCTAAATCTTCCTTGGTGTAGCCTCGGTTGGCCAGAATTTTAAAAAGTTTGGGAATGTCGGCGATGCTTTCCAAGCCTGCTGGTGTCTGTTCATAACCAAAACCACCGTCCAGGTCGGAGCCGATCATGATGTGGTCGGTGTTGCCGAGAAGTTGGGCGTAGTGGTCGACGTGGTTGGCCAGGGCTTCCAAGTCGGCTCCCGGCATGGTGGCGTGGGTGGTGACTTTTCTCTCCCATCCGGGAACGACCATCCAAACATCCATGGCGATACCGAAGAGGGCACCCCGTTCTGCCAGGCGTTGGATGAGGCGGTCGGGAAGTTGGCGGGGATCATCAACCAAAGTTCGGCAGTTGTGGTGACTTGCCCAGACGGGGCCTTGGTAGAGGTCGAGTGCGTCGTCCAGGGTTTGGTCACAAAGGTGAGTGGCGTCCAGAATCATGCCGAGTTGGTCCATCGCCTCAATCAATTCCTTGCCCATGTCGGACAGCGGGCCAGATTTGTCATGTCCGAGGGCATAGCGACCGACTCCGTAGTGGGCCGGTCCCAAGGCACGGAGTCCTTGTTCGTAGGATCTTTGCAGATCATCCAGAGTTCGCAGAGAGTCCGCACCTTCAAGGCTGAGGAGGTAGCCAATGGGAGTGTTGTCTGGATCGGCTTTCCATGCGGCGACATGTGCTTCGATGCCAGCCCAATTTGTGAGTTGCTTGAGCTCACCGTCCTCTTCCATGGCCCGATACCAGGCCAGTTGCCCCTGGGTCATGGCATGGGCTTGAGCCGGGGAGTTCCACGCACCAATTGGGGCTGCGGGCTTCATGCAGCCTGCCAGTTGGGTCGCTACGCACAGCCCGATGTCTGCCTTTCGCATTTCTGGAAAGCAGACGGTGCCGCGTTCCCGGCCTTTCGGGAAGGTGATGCCTTTCTCCAGGTCCCGGATCTTTTGTAGAGGTTGCCTCAGGTCGCGATCATATTCAATCGCATTGAGGCTGAGGTCGAGGTGAGCGTCGAA